>CANNNB010000166.1 GCA_947505995.1 Comamonadaceae bacterium | reverse complement strand
ACCGCAAACCGCTGACCATTTTGCAGGTAAGGCGTCATGCGCATGCGCGAAAGGCTGCAGGGAAATACCAAGCGGTAGCCATCGGCCAAACGTTTGACGTGGCCAGACGCAGTCGACAGGCACTGGCCCAGTTGCTGAAACTCGTCGCTGCTTAAATTCACACCCAGCCATTCCATGTAAGTGGTGAGACTTCTAGATTGCGCCTGAATGCTGCCAGCTTGAACACCTAAATCGCGAAGAGGGTCTAGCAAATCCAACACGCTGCTGTCGAGCCAAACGTCTTGCATGGCTTGTGCAGACAATGGAAAGAGTTGCGACAAAGGCACTTGGCCCACACGCAAGGCCCAGTCTTGCAGTTCACTAAGCAGGGCATCCATTTGAACCACAGTGCGTTCGTCGTCGCGCTGGTTCACAATGCGCGCGTTTTGAATCAGGTTCAGGCCTTTCATGCGCAAGGCCTTAAAGCCAGGGTCGGATGGGCCTAGTATTTGAGCTTGTCCGGTCTTGGGGGCCACAGCTTCAAAGCTGCTAAGCGATGCCGAGTCGCGCGATACCAATACTTGAAGCCTTGAAGACCAAGGGCCAAACACGGTTAATTGGGCATCGGGCTCGGGCACATGACCAAGCTGAATGTCTTTAAGCGCGCTGGCCACATGCGGCAGCAAACCTTGCGCCACATCCAAAACGCTGGGCTGCCCAAGGGTAAGCTGTCTTGCGATGTCTTCAATTAGGCTGGCTGCTGTGTCAAGGCCCAAGACCGACAAGGCGCCCGACAAATCACGGGCATACAAAGCGCCTTGTTGCATGTCTACCGAGCCCACCTGAATGCTTCGGGTTAAACCCTCCAAGCTCAACTCGGCATCGGACACAACCAAAGACAGATGGTCAAACTGATGGGTTGCCATGGGGCCTCCCATTTGTCAATTGAGGGTTGACCAAGTCAAAGCGTTTGCCGTCTGGCACGTCATCTACGGCCACTTGCAATTTGTGAGAGAGCTCACGCAGTTGTTGGGTCATGCGTTTGACAGAATTCTTCAGATTGGAAATTTGCGACATCATGGCCACCAATTCTTGGTCATTGCCCGTGGCATCTGTTTGATGCATGTGCTCTTTGAGAATGGCAAATGAACGGCCCAAATCGGAAGCTGTGGTTAATACAGTTTGTATGCCTTCTGCGGTGAAGGCCAGGTCGTACACCAAGTTTTCGTGGGTGGCTCCTGAGCAAAATTGCAGGTGGATGTTCAGCAGCTTTTCTCGCAAGATCATGAGTTCACTTTCTAGATCGGCTTGAATGCGCGCTGCCGCACTCCAGGCTTGGTCTTCAAGTGATTTTTGAGGCGTTTCTAAAGGTGTGTTCAGGGCCAGTTGAAGCAATCGAGACTGCTCAAGCAGGCGGTTGAATTCGGCCACCAGTTCTTCTTGCTGATTGATAGATGCCGTGAGAGGTTGGGTGACATCGCGCAAAGAATTTTCTAGTTTGAGGGCAAGACCAAGCCATTTTTGTGACATGACTTTCAGATGCTGCTGACGAGAAATGTGCGCCGCCAAGTGTACCGAAAGACCAATGACCAAAAGGGCCATGGCGCCCATCAAGCCCTCTGCAGGGTTGCCTGGAAAAGCCAATTGCGACCAAGAAAAAGGCGTTGGCGCTAGAACCACTTTGGGCGCAGGCGGCAACTGATCAAGCGAGGCCAGCAAACGCTCGTGAGCCACCCACACCTTGGCCAATTGTGCATCGGTGGCGCGCATGCTTTGAATTAAATTGTTTTGGTTTAAGGCGCCAAGCAAGGCTTGAGCCGCTTTAACTTGAGCGGCGTTGTCGGTCAGTTTGGCCTCGCCCTCTAAGGCGTCCATTTGGGCATTGATTTTTTGCCAAGGGCTTTGTGAACTAACCAGCAAACCCCATGTAAGTGGGGTAGCCACTTTGGAAGCTTTGGCGTCAGGAGGTGACGAGGGCGTGAGCTTGACCCACTCTGCAACTCCAGCGCTGAACTCTCTGAACGCAGTCAGCGGAGCAGAAGCTTGGGGCGAGACAGGGCCCTTGGGTTTGTAGAGCGCCATCAAATTGTCGCGAGTGAGCAGGAAGTTAAGCAAGGGCTCTTTGGCCAAGATGATGGTGTTGAGATCTTCCAAAATAAGGTTGGTCCGACCAGGCCAAATTTGAGGGTCACGTGAATCTGCTGGCGCCTGAATGCCTTTGGCAGATGCTTGCGAAAATTCGGCAAGCACAGGAACCCATTGGGCCATGTTGATTATCAATTCGGGTGTGATGGTCTGATCGGTGGCTAAGCTGCTTTTTAGTTGCGCCATGCCTTCCAAAACTTTGGCGTGTGCTTGCGCCATGTTGTCTTGCGATTTGTCTTGCGGTGGCGGGACAATGGCCAAGCCAATCCACAAACTGGCCAATAAAAGAATGCAGCCCGATGAAATGAGCAGGGCAAGAACGGTCCAAACGCGACTGTTGCCATCGCGCTGCATTTCTAGGCTGAGTTTTCTGCCCTCAAGCATGTGAGGCTCCAGATTGGTGAACCACAGTCCAATTTTGGCCGTCGTGCTCTAAGGACGTTAAACCAGACTTGGCCCAAAACGGACCCACCACCGATTGAACACGACAGCCTATGGCGGCGGGCAATGCGGCATGCAGCACGATGGCCCATTGGGGCAATTCGTTGGATGCAAGAAATGAGGGAGGGGTGGCAAAGCATTCAGAAAAAGGCTTCATGAAGACCACGGCGCCGTCGTGCACAGCCACATCTAATTGTGTGTCAATAGAATTTGAAACAGGGCTTGGGCTTGTTTTAAATACAGCCGAAATGCTGTTAAGAGAAACAGCGTAGTTTGTGCCTTGCCATTGCACGCCTAACCATTGAAACAATGGCCCACTTGAAAGTGGCCTGTTGTCAAATTCAGAAGCTGTGTTTTCAAACATGGTTTCGCGCCATTTTAAGGACTGAACGTGGCGTTCTTGGGGGCCCCCCATCATTGGGAGAACCATTGCTTGACATGGTAACACCGGCATTTGCAAAACAAGCTGATTTCCAAAAATGCAAGTCCTTTGATGTGGCGCAAAAAATGCACTTTTTCAACTTGATGCGGGGTGCCTTAATGCCTAAAGTGAATTCACAGGCCATTCATCAAGTGCGTGGCGTGGCTGTTTGCCACTTCAATGCGTTGGAATTTAGCAATTTTAGGAAAAGCCATGCCTCAATTTGAAAACATGACCGCAGAGCACTACGAGGTCGATACAGATCTGCCTATTTCCAACTTCAGCCATTGCCACATTGGCATCCTCAATCATTTAGATCGCTTGTCAGATCTGCTGCACGTCATGGGCGATGCTGTTGCTGCCAAGAAAATTGCCCAAGAAGCTTTGGCTTACTTTCACCTGGGCATGAAGGCGCATCACCAAGAGGAAGAGTTAGAACTTTTTCCGGCGGTTCAAAGCAGTGCTTTGCCTGGCGATGAGCGCAAACAGGTGGATCAATTGATTGAGAATTTGACGCAAGAACACAGAGCCATGGAAAGTGAATGGATGGCCATAGAGCCTGCTCTGAAGGATGTGATCAAGGGGCGTGCAAGCACCTTAGACCATGTGCACTTTCAAATTTTGATCAACCGTTACAAAGCCCATGCCAACTCAGAAGAGACTGTTTTCTTGCCTTTGGCCGAAAAAATCTTGGGTCGAAACAGCAACCACATGGCTGCTTTGGGCTTGTCTTTGCACATGAGGCATGCGCCTCATTTTCCAAGTCACATTTAAATTAGCGACTTTGGGCCAAAGCACCATAGGGACAAAAGCCAGGCTTGGGCCCCACTTGTGGGTGCGTTCTGCAGGTAGTGGGCCGGTTGGCATACACCGTGCAATGCCGGCCTTTGGCATCTAAAAACTGGCAGTCGCCACTGCTGCGCCTAGCCAGCGTAAATATGCTGTTTTTAAAATTGAAGTGATCTATTAAGCCAGCCTTGCTGAGGCGTTTGGCGATTTGTTTGGGCTCTTCGTTTTCCGCCTCAAAAGCATCTACCAAGTTCAGGCGAATGAGGTCTGGCATTTTGACCTCAACAGGCATGGTGCAGCAGTTGGCAGCACAGGTATTGCACATGCCCGCCTTGTAGCGTGTCCAGCTTTCTGGGCGGTCAACGTCGACAATGCTGATGGGGGATTTCAATGTGGCTCTACTAAATATTGCATTCTAGGACATGGCATGAAATCTTCAAGCCATCGATACTTTCATATTCAAGGTTAAACTGATTCCTACAGCATGCTTTGACAAAGTAAAAGCAGCATTTGAATGAGTTTTAAATGGGGGTCAGAATGAAAATCATCAAGTTGATGCTCTGCGCAATTGCAGTGTCTGGGTTGTTAATCGGCTGTGGCAGTTCTGGTCAAGCTCAAATGACCTCCGAAAAGTTCAAAGACATGTATGCAATGCTTGTTAAGCTAGATGAGTTGAAAAAGAAGAACATCATTACAGAAGAAGAGTTTCAAATGCAAAAGAAAAAGCTCTTGGGTGATGACAAGGCGCCTTGAGTTGATTGACTAAGGCGATTTACTGCTTGCCTTAACTCCTGGCAAATTCAATCAACCCTTCGATTTTTCCTTGATCTGCTGCGCGCAATGCGGCCAAATATTTTTCACGAATCGCATCGACGGGATTGAGTGTTACGCTGCCACTACCCCATGTCAATCTGGGGCGCCCTAGCCTCAAGATTAATAAGTCTGCCATTAACCGCGCATGACGGCCGTTGCCATTTGGGAATGCATGGATCAGTACAAGTTGATGATGAAAACGCACTGCCACCTCATCTTTACTGAAGACATGGTTTTCAATCTGGTGGCGCGTGTTATCCAGCATGTCACGTAATTTGACTGTCACTTGCATCCAGTCGACGCCGATGTTCTTATTGCTCTGACGAAACGTTCCAGCCCATCGCCAAGTTTTGTCAAACATCTGGCGGTGCAAATCGCGCACAAAGCCTTCATCTAACAGTTCACGCTTTTTCTGACGAGCGGCCCATCGGTCACCAAGAGCAATGTTGATCTGCTCCCATGCGTTGAGGTCTGCCTGTGTTGTGATGTGCTCAGGCACTAGGCCTGACGCCTCATCTGGATCAAGAGGGGTGGCCCCCAGTGAGTATTGAAATTCCATATGACAGATCTCACCACAATTTGCGAGGAGATCCTTCAAGCAACTCTTTCACCGCAAGTTCAAATTGAAGCTTGTTTAAGGAGTCCTTTACGGCCTGGTCTTCAAGCGCCATGGAATGTGCGATCGGTAGCAAATGTTCCTTCGCAATGGTGTGTGCTCGATCTTGGAGTTGTTGCGAAAGACTTGTTCGAGGAACAAGCGCGTACTGCAACTCACAGTCCAATGCCTGTGCTAACTTCCGGAGTGTAGCCAAGGTAATGGCATCAGAAGCTTCGGATGTCTCCAACTT
>CANNNB010000165.1 GCA_947505995.1 Comamonadaceae bacterium | reverse complement strand
TTTTCCCGATGCATCAATCCAACGGATGAAGACGCCGCGGTAGGCGGCTCGTCCAGCGGATCTGCCGTGGCGGTGGCTGCTGGGATGAGCTACGCTGCATTAGGCACAGACACCGCAGGCTCGGTCCGCATCCCCGCAGCAACTTGCGGCCTGATAGGGCTCAAAACCACGCACGGCGCAATCAGCAATGAGGGCTGCGCCCCCTTGGCACCTTCACTCGACAGCGTGGGTATTTTGAGTCGATACCCACAAGACGCCCGAGAAATTTGGTCTGCTTTGTGCCCGCAAATGCCGCGACATGCCAAGCAGTCCATGACAAGCAAGCTGTGGTTGCCAGAAAGAGGCGTGTCAGCCAAGGTGGCCCAAGTCATCCGCACTTGGATCTCTCAGCTCGGCGCCCAAGTCATTGACATCAATTTGGACAAGGCGTTTGATGTGCTCGACAGGCATGCTCAACGCGTGTTATTTTTTGAGACTTCTCGCACCCACCATGCCGCATTGAAACAAGGCGCTGCCGAACCAGGTGTTCAATCGATCGGCCTCATGGGTCTGGGTCTCCCGCAGAGTTGGTACCAAGAGTCGATTCACTCTCGGCCTTTCCTCCTGCAAGAGTTTGTCAAAGACCATTTCAGCGAAGCTGATTTTTTGATTGTGCCGTCACTTGCAGACACTGTGCCCGATTGGCAAACCGTGGAAATCGGTCATCCCTCTTTTGATCGTGCGGCGTTGTTTGCCATTTACCGCTACATGGGTTTTGTGAATTATCTTGGCTTGCCATCCCTTAACTTGCCTATCGGTCGCGATAATCGTGGACGCGCCATCTGTGTGCAAGTCATTGCCAGACCCTATGCAGAGCACCATCTGCTCAATTTTGCCGAGCAATCCCCTTTTACTTTTTGGAACCTCTGAACAAATGCCGAAAATTCAAGCTTCCAGCGCCCTCTCTCGATTCAAAGTCATTGACCTGTCGCGGGTTCGTGCGGGTCCCAATTGCGTGCGCATCCTGACCGACTTTGGTGCGGATGTCATTCGTGTCGAACCACCCCCTGGGGTCGATCCCAATGAGGCCATGTTTGCTGCCAATCGAAAAGGCGGCGATTTTCAAAACATCAACCGCAACAAGCGGTCGATGACCCTCAACCTCAAAAAACCGGGCTCAATGGAAATACTGATGCGCTTGGTGGCCGAGGCGGATGTAGTGGTAGAGAACTGGCGACCCGACGTTAAAAACAAACTGGGCATCGACTACGAGTCTTTGGCCAAGGTCAACCCGCGCATCATTTTGGCCAGCATTTCTGGCTTTGGGCAAGACGGCCCGTACGCTTGGCGGCCAGGCTTTGATCAAATCATCCAAGGCATGGGCGGCTTGATGAGTGTCACGGGCGAGCCCGAGCACGGCCCCATTCGCGCCGGCTTGGCGGTCGCCGATTTGAGTGCGGGTTTGTACTGTGCCTTGGGTATTTTGGTCGCCCTTTTAGAGCGTGAAGTTTCTGGCAAAGGCCAATGGGTGCACAGCTCCTTGTTGCATTCTCAAATTGCCATGATGGACTTCCAAATGGCACGCTACCTCAATGACGATGATGTTCCCGTCCAAGTGGGCAATAACCACCCCACCAGCTCGCCCATGGGCTTGTTTGACGCCAATGACGGTTGTTTCAATTTGGGCGCCTCAGGCGAGGGCAATTGGAAACGGTTTTGTGATGTTCTGAACAAGCCAGATTGGTATGCCGACCCAGAATTTCAAACTGAACCCTTGCGTGTCAAAAATCGCAGTCGCTTAAATGCACAGATTGCGATAGAGTTCAAAAAGAACACGGTCAAGCATTGGGTCGATCTACTGAACGAAGTCGGCGTTCCTGCGGGGCCGGTCTATACGGTTCCTGAGGTATTTGAAGATGAACAAGTGAAGCATTTGAAGGTCACCGAAACCTTGATGACAAACTTTGGCAAAGAAATTGCGTACATCACACAACCGGTAGTTTTAGAGAGAACCCCGTCACAAGTTGTGGCGCCCGCACCAGGATGGGGCGAGCATACCGATGAGGTACTCCGAGAAGCAGGCTATTCGGAAGCAGAAATTCAACAATTTCACACACAAGAGGTGGTTTGAAAATGGGTGTAATTCACGTTTCACACGAACATCATGTCAGTGTGGTCACGATTGACGATGCAGAGCGTTTCAACGCCATGAGCTTGTCGATGTGGATTGAACTCAAACAAGCGTTTGACAAAATCGAAAGCAATACTGAAGTCCGCGCGGTGATTCTACGCGGCGCGGGTGAAAAAGCTTTTGTATCTGGTGCCAACATCAGCGAATTTGAAACACAACGAAACTCTGAAGCCTCAGTGGCCCATTACAACCAAAGCGTTGCCCAAGCACAAGAAGCCATCACACGGTGCAAAGTTCCAGTAATTGCAGCCATCAGTGGCATTTGCTACGGTGGCGGTTTGGGAATCGCATTGAGTTGTGATTTGCGTTATGCAAGTCCTGCTTCTAAGTTCCGCATGCCTGCAGCTCGATTGGGCTTGGGTTATGACTACCGTGGCATGAAAAGCATTGTGCAAAATCTTGGCCGAACGGCCGCCGCTGAAGCTTTTTATACCGCCAAAGTTTATGGGGCCATAGAAGCTGCTCAAATTGGCATCATCAACGCTGTCAAAGACAGTGTTTTTGCGCACTGTCATGAGGTGGCACTTCAAATTTCACAGAACGCACCACATACAGTTCAGGCCGCCAAGCAAGCCATGCTTTGCATTGCGGATGGCGACACATCTCAAATTTCGCGTATCGATCAGGCCGTTGATACGTGTTTTAAAAGCAGCGACTATGCGGAAGGCCGAAAGGCTTTTGCAGAGAAGAGGCTTCCCAAGTTCACCGGCCATTGAATTTCAAACCACCCATGGAGAAGAAGATGAAGTCTTTACGAACCCTGCTCTCGATCGTGCTCACACTGGCTGCAACAGCAGCTTTTGCTGTGGGGCCTTCACCAGCGCCAATGAAACAAAAAGAAGTGCTCACCGTTGGCTACGTCAAGGTGGGGCACCTTGCGCCCATGTTGATGCTTGAAGAAGAGCTCAAAAAGCTCAACATCGAAGTCAAACGTGCTGAGTTTGTTCGATATGCCGATGCACGCACCGCATTGTTGTCTGGCTCTGTGGATGTTTCTGCAGTCGGCCCTGGCGACTTGGCCATTGTGGCGGCTCAAGGTAGCAAGAACCTGATTGGCTTGACCGGCGTTGGTAGCTCAGCCAAATATTTAGTGGTCCGTAAGGGCGTGAAAATTGATGATTGGGCGGATATAAATGGTAAGAAAATTGCCATTGCACCTGGCTCTGCAGTCTGGTTCCAATGGGCCATGACCCTGATTGAAAAAAATATCCCCTACACCGCATTTTCGCCAGTGAATGTTCAAGGTGGCGGTACTGCCTTTGTTCAAGCCATGAAGCGCGGCGACATCGATGCCATGGTGCTGTGGGAGCCCTTTGAATCTCAAGCTGTTGCTGAAGGCGATGCTTACTTTGCAACCAAACTCGACTACAGCCAGTCGCGTTCTGTGGGCCCTGAGTTGGGCATGCTGGCCGCTTCACGCGAAGCCATGACCACTAAAAAAGAGTTGGTGCAACGCTTCTTGTGGGCTTACCTCAAAGTTGAAGAGCAGATGGCCAAGAACAATGACATGTTTGCCGATGCTTATTCCAAGTACACAGGCTTGCCTTTGAACGTGACGAAAGAGTCTGCCAAGATTATCAAGCTGGGTGGCGTATTGACCAAAGAGCAAGTGAGTCGCTTGGCAGAGGCCGCTTTCAAACAAGGCATCGTGCAAAAAGACGTCACCAAAGAAGCTGCCGACTTGTATGACGACAGCATGGCCAAAGAAATCAAGAAGTAATTGCAGGGATACACCATGAAGACGACGGCACATTTCAAGCAACTGATGCTCGGATTGGTGGTTCCAACCGCCGTCGTCGTGCTGTGGCAGGTCATGGGCAGCATGCCCGATATGGCCGGTATCTTGCCCACACCACTGAAGGTCATCGAAGGTTGGAACAGCTGGATTTTTGGCAAGCCAGGCCTGGGGTTGAACCCCTATTTGGGCACCTGGTTGGCAAATGTGGAGTACTCCTCGATGCGCGTTGCCCAAGGCTTTGCACTCGCTGCGCTCATAGGGGTGCCGCTCGGCTTGTTGATAGGTTGGAGTAAATTCATCTCACAGATGTTTGATCCCATGATTCAAAGCCTGCGTCCGATTCCCATCACAGCGTGGTTGCCTTTTTCCATTGCAGTCTTTGGCATTCGTGACATTGGCTCCATTTTCTTAATTTTTCTGGGCGGCTTCTACGCCATCGTGGTCAACACCACACAAGGGGCTCGAGATGTAGACCGCAACTTAGTGCGGGCTGCCTTGATGATGGGTGCCAGTCGCACGCAGCTTCTCCTTCGCGTTGTTTTGCCTGCAGCCATGCCGTCCATCTTTACAGGCTTGCGCATTGGTTTAGGCATTTCTTGGACTGCCGTTATCGTTTCTGAAATGGTGGCTGTCAAATCGGGCTTAGGCTATGTTTTGTGGGACGCCTACTATGTGGGTCGCATGGACATTGTGCTGGCAGACATGGTGTCCATTGGTGCCATGGGTTACATCAGCGATCGCATCATCGTTTTCATCGAACGCAAGATGCTGATCTGGCGAATTTTGCAAAGTCACTGAAATATTTATGTCAAACATCTTTGTTCAAGACCTTTGTAAAACCTATCCCGGCCAGCCACCGGTCATGGCACTCGACCGGATTGACCTCGAAGTACCGCTAGGTGAATTTGTGGCCTTGCTGGGCCCTTCTGGCTGTGGCAAGTCCACTCTGCTCAATTTGATTGCGGGTTTTGAGTCTCCCAGCTCCGGAGTCTTACGGGTTAACCAACAAGCAGTGCATGCGCCGGGGCCAGATCGTGGCGTGGTGTTTCAAGAAGCGGCTTTATTCCCTTGGTTAACAGTTTGGGAAAACGTCATTTTTGGTCCCAAAGTACAAGGCTTGCCCAAAGCCGAATACGAAGCACGCGCCAACGAGATGATCGGTATTGTGGGTTTGCAGGACTTCAAAAACCACTTGCCAGTTCAGCTCTCAGGCGGTATGCGCCAGCGCGTAGGCATTGCACGCATTCTCACTTTGGGTTCTCGTGTGTTGTTAATGGACGAGCCATTTGGCGCACTCGATGCCCAAACTCGCTTAACCATGCAAGAGCTTTTGCTGTCAGTCTGGCAAAAACTGAAACCGACCATCATCTTTGTGACGCATGACATTGATGAGGCTATTTTTTTGGCCAACACCATTTACGTCATGTCGGCACGGCCTGGCCGAATCCAATCTCAACTTCATGTGCCTTTGGCACGCCCGCGCACTGTGGCCGATACCGCGAGCGAGGCCTTCAGTGCCATGAAGCTCGAA
>CANNNB010000164.1 GCA_947505995.1 Comamonadaceae bacterium | reverse complement strand
CTTGGTGGCTGGCTCTGGTGTGGGCAAGAGTGTGCTCTTGGGCATGATGACCCGCTTTACCAAAGCCGACGTGGTGGTTATTGGTCTGGTGGGTGAACGGGGCCGCGAAGTACAGGCCTTCATTCAAGAATCATTGGGCGAAGAAGGCTTGGCCAAGTCTGTGGTGGTTGCAGCGCCAGCCAACGTGTCGCCGGTATTGCGTTTAAAAGCCGCACACATGACGCATGTGATTGCCGAATATTTCAGAGATCAAGGCTTGAATGTTTTGATGCTGGTCGACAGTCTTACGCGTGTGGCACATGCACAGCGTGAAATTGGCTTGGCCATTGGAGAGCCGCCCACCGCCAAGGGCTATCCGCCTTCGGTGTTTGCTTTGTTGCCCAATTTGATTGAGCGTGCAGGAGTAGGCCGTCATGGACATGGCTCTATTACCGCCATTTACACCGTGTTGGCTGAAGGCGATGACGCCAACGACCCTATTGTGGACATTGCCCGCGCGTCTTTAGATGGTCAAGTCATGCTGTCTCGCAAATTAGCCGATGCCGCGCACTACCCTGCCATTGATTTGAATGGCTCTATTTCTAGGGTCATGCAAAGTTTGCTGTCGCCAGAAGATTTGAAAATGGCCAATAAGTTTAGACGCCTGTGGTCTTTGTACCAACAGAACATGGACTTAATTCAAGTGGGTGCTTACGAAGCTGGCAGCAACCCCACACTGGACGAAGCCATTCGATTGCGTGAATCGATGGAGCAGTACTTGCGCCAAGACATGCACGAAGGCAAAGACGAGGCCAGCACACGTGCAGACATCAGAAGCATGATGGGGGCATTGGCATGAACGACACTGTAGTAGCTCGCCCCTGCTGGACCATCTTGACGCAAAAAGCCGAAGACAAAATTGCACTCATTCAAAATGAAATGATGCTTGCACGCCAACGCCTTCAAAGCCTTAAAACCAGCGAGCAGCGTATTCAAAAAATGTACGACGAATACCGCGACGGCTTGACCAAGTCAGATGCCGAAAGCGTGGGCATGCGGGAAGCCATGAACCAACGTCAGTTCATGTCACAACTTTTAAACTTGATGCAGCGTGTCAAAACAGACATTCAATATACCGAAAACGCCATCATCGGCATCAAAGAACAATTGATTGCGCAAGAACGCGAGCGCATCAAAATGCAGACCTTGGCCGATCAAAATGCCATGGCAGTGCAACGCGAAGAGAACAAAAAAGATCAGCGCCGCATGGATGCCTTGGGTGTTATGCAATTCAACCTCAAACCGCAAACATGAACCTCACTGGCGGTATGGCTTGGCACTGGTTGGCGTGGCGTTCAAAGGCACGTTGGTCGCCCACGACTCAAGCCATTGAAAAATGGCTGCTGTCCGATGCACAAGCATTTAAACCAAGCAACACCCCAGGACAACCTAGCCTGTTGCTAATAGGAGCCAGTGCTGGCTGGATGATGTCCAGCCAATGGCTTCAGCAATTTGCCAGAGTAGACACTTTTGACATCGACCCATGGTCAGGCATGTTGTTTAAATGGCGCCATGGCAAAGCGCTTCAAGCAACACGCACAGAACTTCATTGCCACACGCGCGATGGCTTGCAAGACTTGCATGCTTTGCTTTCGGCACACCCCAAGGCTTGCGTTTTTTTTGACAACGTATTGGGGCAATTGCGCTTTCAAAACTTGGCGACCAATTGGCAGCAAGTAGAGCGGCAACTTAAACAACTTAAGGTGCAACTCAAAGGCAGAGAATGGGGCAGCTTGCATGACCGAATGTCTGGGCCCACCACCCAAGAAATTCAACACCAGAGCGATTTGCCTGTTCGCCATGCAGATTGGCATGACCAACATTGGCTTACGCAATTGAATGCACAAAGCCCATGGCTGGATCATTTAACGCAAGATGTTTTTCCAACTGGCGTGTCGGTGCAAAATTTTGCTTGGAATTTTTCGGCCAACTACAGGCATTGGCTTCAGGCCGGATGGGTGCGGCCATGAATGATCTGAAGCGCTTATTTGCCGCAAATGAATTTGAACAAGGCAACCAAAGGTGTGTCGGGTGGAATGGTTTGCCATTCGCGCATGACGCCCTGCGAGTCGACAATTTCACCCGTCAGCATGGGGCCACTGTGCATGGAGAACTGCAAAATGTGAACCATTTCTTTGCGGCAATCCATTTCCATGTGCGTGCGTGTGGACACAAAGAAAGCGCCTCTTTGCGCCTTTTGCGGCGTTCTGTAATCGAGCAGGCTCCAGAAAGATCGAATGGGGCCAGTTCGTTTAATGGAGCCGTCATCGACATAAATAATGCCGGAATCGGTGGTGGTAACTTTTTGCCATTCAGCTTGGGCGGCAAGCGGTGCCAACAGCACAAGCAAACTGGCTGCAACAGCCACTCTGAATTTCGAAGTGGCCGCCAAACCTTGTGTGGGCGCAGGATATTTAAGAAGATGGGGCTTGGTATTCATGCGCCCTACTATAAAGTAGTGCACTGATCTTGAAAAGAGCCATGTCATGAATATCTGCACACACACCACCGGCAAAAGAAACTTGAGTTTCTGGACAAAGCTTGTATTTGCCTGCCTTTTAGCTGCCGACATTTCTGCCTGCGGCGGGGGTGGTGGTTCAACGACAAGCCCACCAGAAACCCTGCCTGCCACGCTTATCACACCTGGCGCATACATAGGCTCCTTGAGTGGCAAATCAGACAATCTCCCCAAAGACTTTGTCACCATCTTGCTGCCAACTGAGCCCGCCTCTGGGGGTACCACCAAGTTTTATGCCTTGCATTTCGATGACGCCAACCCAGACATTTACAGCGGCGCTGGGCAAATCACAGGCACAACCATGGCCTCCTTGGCACAAGTTTTTTATTACCCCTATTTAGCCACTTCAGTTCGAACTGGCACTGGCACATTGAGCAGTATCAGTTCTGGCAAAGTTAGCGCGTCGCTTAATTTCCCCTTAACTAGCTCGGCCAATGCATTGGAAATTACAAAGCTCGAACTCAAATTTCCCACAAGCTACGTTTACAACACGCCAGCTGGTTTAGATTTGGTGCAAGGCAATTGGCAAGGCAATCTGTCCTACGACAATGGCTCCAATGGTGCATTCTCTTTTAGCATCTCATCGACAGGCGTACTTAGCAGCTACATGTCCTTTTGGGGTAATTGCCAATTCACTCAAGGTGCAGTCACACCTAACTTTGACAGCTCCAATTTGTACAAATTGACGCTAAGTATCACTAGTTGCACCCAATCTACTTTGAGTGGACAAGCCTTAACCGGTGCAGCCTTTATAAGCACAAGCCCTGTTGCAGGTAAAACACAGCGCCTCTACTTAGTAGGCGTAACTTCCGACGGCCGAGGAATCAGTTTCAAAGCCGATCGATAAATTCAAGTTTTCAAGCTTAGTGACGAATCTGTCTAAGCACGGAAATTACATTCTGGAATAGACCATGTTTAAAATTATTGCCATCATTTTGTTAGCCATCTCCACTGCGGGTGCGGGCTACTTTGGCTGGACGCAAAAAAAATTAGGCGTGGCTGCAACTGAGCAAGTTGCTGCGCTCACTCAAAAAGTAGAAGAGGCAGATAAAAAGGTCGAAGCCACTGAAGAAGAATTGGCTGCCAGCAAAGAAATGCTGCCACCCTTGATGACCAAAGCCCAAGAATTGGATGCAGTGAAAGCTGCTTTTGCATCTGGCACTATTTTGAAAGACCTAGAGGCTGCTTATGCCAAAGAGAAAAAAAGTCTTTCGTCTGAGCGTCAATTGGGCATGGCAGGTGTCCGCCTTTTAACCAATGGCAACAAAGATCCTGCCACCGTAGAAGCCTTCCAAAAAGCTTTGGAGATGACAGATTGGAAAGGCCAGCAAAAAGTCATTTGTGCCGCTCAAAATGCATTGGCTGCTGCTGGCGAAAAAGTGAAGGTCATGTCGGAATGCTTACCTGAGGCGGTCGCCGATAAAGACGGGAAAAAAGCAGGCGCCAAAGAAGCACATGCTGGTAAAGCAGATGCCAAAGACGCTCATAGCAAAGACGATAAAAAAACTGACAAGAAGGGCGATAAGAAAGATGCCCACGGCCCTGCCGATACACACGCAGTGCATTGGGATTACGAAGGCGCCATGGGCCCCGAAAACTGGGGCAAAGAATTTCCAACTTGTGGCAAAGGCAAGTCACAGGCACCCTTGAATATCAAAGGCCCGTTTGAAAAAGTGCGCTTCAGCATTGCGCCCGATTACAAACAAGGCCAGCTCAAAATTGTGAACAACGGCCATACCATTCAAGTGAACGTGCCCAATGGCTCCAAAATTCGAATTGATGGCAAGCCTTATGACCTGTTGCAGTTCCACTTTCACCGCCCCAGCGAAGAGCACATCGACGGCAAACCCTCGGCCATGGTGGTTCACTTCGTACACAAAAATATGGAAGGCGAGTTGGCTGTGTTGGCCGTGATGCTGCGCGAGGGCAACGAAAATCCTGGCATCAAAACTTTATGGACACATGCGCCTAAAGCTGAAGGCCCTGAAGTGCTTCCTGAAGGCGTGATGTTCAACCCCGCCAACTTGCTGCCGCGCGAAATGGATTTCTTCCACTACGACGGCTCACTGACCACGCCACCTTGCACAGAAAAAGTGAAGTTTTACATTTTGAAATCGCAGGTGAACATTGCCAAAGAGCAAGTGACCGAGTTCCCATTCAAGATGAATGCGCGCCCCATTCAGGCGCCCAATGGTCGCCCAATTTATACAAATTAAATTGAAATTAGGGTCAATGAATTGAGGCTAGCTTAGTCAGCCGATGCATCTGCTTTAGCAACCTGATAGCGCACCCATTCGCGCTGATCAACACGCTGGGCAGTTGCTGTTTTTGAGGCACCCATGATGTCCAAATCTTCATTGGCAATAGAGGGGTAACGCACCCAATCGGCAGCCGCCGCAGTAGTAACGCCTAAGTTCGGAAAACGAACCCAGCCTTCCACTTTTTTAGACAACGCCATCATTCGCGCAGGAAAACGAACCCAACTTTCAGTTTTAGGATTGATTTTGGGCGTTGCGGTTTTGGTGCCAGCAAGCAAACCTTTTGCTTCGGGCTTGATTTGTGCAGTCTTGGCTTCAGCTTGGGCCAAGGCATCCATTGTTTGTTTGTCGCCCAATTGCGCCTCAACCATGTTCACCAATTGGTTCTGATTGGGAACTTTCAATGCAGCGCTAGACTTAGCCACACTGTTGGCCTCTTTGCTAAAGTGCAGTGGATTGATCGCCTTGAAAGCCTCAACCAATAACTCTGGCTTCAGGCCGCTGTTGGGCATGGTTTTGGCAATGATTCGTTCCAAGGACTCGCCAGCCATGGGGGTGTAGTTAAAACTAGACTTCAAGCCCTCCCAGTTCATAAGGCTGGCAGCTTGACTGCCGGATGCTGCGGCTAGGCCAAAGG
>CANNNB010000163.1 GCA_947505995.1 Comamonadaceae bacterium | reverse complement strand
GTTCAGGGCATTTAAAAGGTTTAGCATCGGCGCACTCACTTACTTGTATGAATACTTTTTTAGACAGCGCCGCCACAGCTTTTCAGCTCATCAGTGACTTTGATCCTGGTCTCTGGGCCATTGCAGGCCGCTCATTGGGGGTTAGTGCCACTGCTTGCTTCGTGGGTTGCCTGATAGGTATTGCTTTAGGCAGTTTCTTGGGCGTCTCAAAGTTTGCAGGCCGCGGCATGGTGCTCACATTGCTGAACACATTTTTAGCGTTACCTTCCGTGGTGGTGGGTTTGGTCATTTATTTGCTTTTGTCTCGCACAGGGCCGCTGGGTTTTCTGGGTTGGTTGTTCAGTTTCAAAGCCATGGTCTTGGCGCAGGTGGTGCTGGTGGTGCCCGTTGCAGCGGCATTAAGCCGTCAAGTGGTGGACGACGCAGAGAGTGCCTATGGCGAGCAATGGCGATCGTTGGGTGCAGGCAATGCGGTCAGGTGTATTTTGCTTTCCTGGAACGAACGATTTGCCTTGCTCACCATTGTGGTGGCTTGCTTTGGCCGCGCTATTTCTGAGGTGGGTGCCGTCATGATTGTGGGTGGCAACATTGAGGGCTTTACCCGTGTGATGACCACCGCCATTGCACTTGAAACCAGCAAAGGTGATTTGCCTTTGGCCTTGGCGCTAGGGATCATTTTGTTGGGCATTGTGGGTTGTCTGAATGCGCTGCTGTCACTCTTCAGGTATTGGCAAGATCAGTCACAGCTCAAAGGACAAAACAGTTTGCGTGGGTGGGTGGCATGAGTGCATTGCTTTCACTCCGTCACGTCAGTCTGAGCTTGGGGGGTGTGCAAGCACTGCAAGATATCTCTCTTGAGGTTTTCTTGGGTGAGCAGGTAGCACTCATTGGTGCCAATGGCTCCGGCAAAAGCACTCTGCTTCGGCTTTTGAATGGACTGCACCCGCCTACTCAGGGCACTTTGAATTTGCCCCTCTGCCGCCAAGCCATGTTGTTCCAAAGACCCCACATGCTGCGTACCAGCAGCCTGAACAATGTGGCCATTGGTTTGTGGCTAGACCGAAGTCTTCAGCTGGACTGGTCTGCTTGCAAACAGCGTGCGCTAGAGGCACTTTCGGTGGTCGGCTTGGCGGGTGTCACTCAGCAAAATGCGGCCACTTTATCGGGCGGACAACAGCAGCGATTGGCCTTAGCGCGTGCATGGGCTCGTGAACCCGAGTTGCTATTTTTGGACGAACCAACCGCCAGTTTGGACCCGCCCGCCAAACGCGAAGTGGAGGCTCTGGTGCACCAACTCATCAAGCCGCAAGATCAGCAATTGGCAACCACTTTGGTGTTTGCCAGCCATAACTTGGGGCAGGTGAAGCGTTGGGCCAGTCGGGTTATTTACCTAGAGCAAGGCAAGATCATGGCCGACTTGCCCACCGCCGATTTCTTTGATGCAGATTGTTTAAAGCAACACAGTCAGCAAGCTTTTTTATTTTTGCAAGGAGAAATTTAATGCGTTCAATTCTCAAGTTCTCAGCTGTGGCATTCAAATTGCGGCACGTGGCGTTGTGCTTGGCCTTAACAGGTTTAACGGCGCAAGCCTTGGCCCAATCCATTGTGATGTCGTCCACCACATCCACTGAGCAATCAGGCTTGTTTGGTTACTTGTTGCCTGAGTTTAAAAAAGCCACGGGCATTGACATCAAAGTGGTGGCGCTGGGCACGGGCCAAGCGCTCGATATGGCGCGACGCGGTGATGCCGATGTGGTGTTTGTACACGACCAACCTGCTGAAGAAAAATTTGTGGCGGAGGGTTTTGGCATCAAACGCTTAACGGTGATGTACAACGATTTTGTGGTGGTGGGGCCCCAATCCGATCCGGCCAATGTGAAGGGCAATGACATTGTGGCTGCCTTGAAAAAAATCTCTTCAAGCAATGCAAGCTTTGTTTCTCGTGGTGACAAGAGTGGCACGCATGCGGCTGAGTTGCGATTTTGGACACAAGCTGCATTGACAACTCAAAAAGGCAGCGGCTACAAAGAGTGCGGTTGTGGCATGGGTCCCGCACTGAACATCGGCGCATCAACGGGAGCTTATGTTTTAACCGACCGCGGCACCTGGCTGAACTTTAAAAACAGAGCTGATTTGAAAGTGTTGGTAGAAGGCGATGCCAAGCTGTTCAATCAATATGGCGTGATGGTGGTGAATCCCGCCAAGCATGCCCATGTGAAACAGGCCGATGCGCAAAAATTTGTAGACTGGATTGTTTCAACCAACGGTCAGGCTGTGATTGCTGCTTACAAAATTGGCGGTGAATCTGTCTTTTTCCCCAACGCAGGCAAGTGATCTAAACACTTATTGACCTGTGTAACAAACAGGTGCTGAAGGATCGATGGGAGGTCCTTCGTGCGTATTTTTGGCGTGCGCCACATCCATGTCTCGCGGCAAAGGCACACCATTTTTAACGGCCAACACCTCTGCCATGATGCTGACCGCAATTTCTGCGGGTGTTTTGCTGCCGATGTAAATGCCAATGGGGCCACGCAGTCTGGCCAGTTTTTCTTCGGTTTGATCGAAGTGCTCAATCATTCGTTGCTGACGCAAAACGTTATTGCGCCTAGAGCCAATGGCGCCAATGTAAAAGGCTTCTGTTTCTAGGGCAGCCAAGAGTGCTAGATCGTCTAGCTTGGGGTCGTGCGTGAGCGCAATCACACAACTGCGCCTGTCGGGTTTGAAACTCAACACCAAATCGTCTGGCATGTCGTGTTTGACCGCCACGCCTGCCACCGACCATGCGCCTGTGTATTCCTCGCGAGGGTCGCACACAGTGACAGCAAAGCCATTGAAGAGCGCCATGGTGGCCAAGTATTCGGTCATTTGGCCAGCGCCAATCAGCAGCATGCGGTATCCGGGACCAAAGGTGTTGATGAGTTGTGTCTCGTCAATTTGCAACTCGCTTGGCGCGTCACTGGCAGTGAGCGTGACAAGGCCTGTTTGAAGGTTGGTGGCCCTTTGGGTAAGCTGTCCTTTTTCGAGTGACTCAATGAGTTGGGTCAGAATTTCAGAACTGGGGTTGAACTCCAGCAAAAGCTCTAAGGTGCCGCCGCAGGGCAAACCAAATCGATGCGCTTCGTCTGCGCTGATGCCATATTTCAAAAGAACAGGTGCACTGTCAACGATGGCATTGGCCTTGCTGTATTGGGCAATCAGATCGTCTTCAATGCAGCCGCCTGAAACCGAGCCAACCACGGCACCTGTTTCACACAGCGCCATGATGGAGCCAACGGGGCGCGGCGATGAACCCCAAGTGCGAACCACAGTGGTTAACAGTGCCCTCAGCCCAGCTTCACGCCAAGTCTTGAGTGTTCTTAAGACAACGATGTCTAAATTTTCCATGTTGCCGTTCAATCCTCAAGTGAATTTGAATCAGCGCACCAAGGACCAAACAGCAACAGCCCCTACCAGCAAAGCCAACCAAACCCATGAGGGCACTGACCCAGAAGAGGATGAGGTCTGGGCATTGGCAGGCGCGCTTGCAGCATCGACGCTTGGGTATTTGGCTTGCAGTGCTTCGTCAAAGCGTTTGAAGAAGTCTTCAGCAATAGATTTGGCGGCGCCATCAATGAGCCGCTGGCCCAGTTGGGCCAATTTGCCACCCACTGTGGAATGAACGGTGTATTTTAATTCGCAGCCTTCAGCGTGGGGATGCAATGAGACTTGCGATTCACCTTTGCCGAAGCCAGCCACACCGCCTTGTGCTTCAAAATGCAAGGTATAGGAGTTGGGCGCTTGAATGTCAGAGAGGGTGACCTTGCCTGCAAACTTGGCAGACACAGGACCAATTTTGATGCCCATGCCGATGCTATAGACATTGTCTTGCGTGAGTTCAAATTTGTCGCAACCTAGTAGGCAAGATTTTAAAATTTCGGGGTCGTTGAGAGCATCCCATGCTTGCGCTTGAGTGACGTGTAATACGCGTTGACCTTGCATGTCCATCTTGTGTTCTCCCTTAATTCGTTTTCAACAGCTTGGTCAAGGCTTGCGCCAATTCTTCCAAACGAGATAAATTGTGAATGGCCAACATGCCATTCACATGGCGATTCAAAACACTTGCGCCTGTTGCAATCGGAGCGTAACCGTCAAACCGGAGCAAAGGGTTGAGCCAAAGCAAAGAGCGTGTGTGTCGTTTAAACCATACAAGCTCCGAGTCTAGCGTTTCTGCGATGCCGGTATCGAGCCCATCGCTAATTAACAGCACCACGGTGCGTCTGCCTGTGAGCTTTTTGGCGAAATTCCCTCGAAATTGAGTCAGCGATTTTCCGAGCTGAGTTCCACCTGCAAAATCTTGAATTTGACGGCTTGCCTCTGTCAGCATGTCATCTGTGTCCCGCAATTTGAAGGCGTGGTTTAAATCAGTCAGATCGGTACCAAAGGCGAAAACTTGTCGAGGCGTGCCGCGCGTGGCTTGGTGTAAAAACGCCAGCAAAAGTCGAGCATATCGCTCCATGGAGCCAGAAATATCGACCAAGATTAAAAGTGGCAGCGGCTGGAGCTTTCTTTGCATGCGTGGCAAAGACAAAATATCGCCATCTTGCCGCGCCGCCATCTGCATGGTTTTGGACCAGTGAATTCGGTCACCACGACCGCCCGTGCGTGTTCTTCGCCCCTGAATTTTGGGCAGTGGCAACTTGACTTGTCGGGCCAATTTTTCGACCAGTTTGAACTCGCTGGCACTCAAGCTTTGAAAATCGGCTTGTTGCAAACGCTGCCTGTCGCTCGCGCTCATGGCTGCGTCAAATTTCAGCTCATCTTCTTTGGCTTTGATGGGGTCGTTTTGTTTATTTTTAGCCGCTAAAGCTTCTTGCACTCTTGATTTGCGAGGAACGCCGGGTGTGGCTGTGGGCGCTTTGGGCAAGAGCTGCGACAAAAGTTGCCGCGTGAGTTCGGGGTCTCTGAAAAAAGCAGAAAACATCTGATCGAACACGAGCAGGTCTTCCTGTCTGCTAACCAAACAAGCTTTCAAAGCCGCCGACAAATCATCTTTTCTTTCGATGCCAATCAGCTCTGAAGATTCAATGGCCAAGCTAATGCGAGAGGCATCAACAGGCAGTCCTGCACGCCTGAGTGCGCGCGCAAAACCTGTGATGTTGTCACTGAGTTTGCCGCTGCGTGCGTCGCCCAAGAGCATGATGACTCTGCTTTTGAATTAAAGGCTTGTGATTGGCGCGGGCGCTAGGAGATCATTGAGCAGCGGCGTGATGGCCGCAATGTCCTCGCGCTGCTTGAACAAAATGCCCACAGTGTCTTGCACCACTTCAGGGTCAAGGGTGAGGGTGTCCAAAGCCACCAAGGCTTTGGCCCATTCCACGCTTTCAGCAATGCCGGGCGCGCGCTGAAAAGCACTGGAGAAGGGCCGGCTTCTGAGGCGACCCACAAACTCGGCCACTTGCTCGGTGAGCTGGGCGCTGGCCTGTGGCACCTGCGATCTG
>CANNNB010000162.1 GCA_947505995.1 Comamonadaceae bacterium | reverse complement strand
GGCAAGGGCCCATGGAGGTCCATGCCACATTGGCCAACATGCCAAAGATACCGGCCAAGTTGGCTTGATGCGGTTTGACCAACCGGTGGCTAAGCAAATGCAAACGCAAAAACACATCGTGCGTGTCCTTGGCCGGCTCTGCCAAAGTGGCAATGCTGGATTTGACGGCCACCACATTGACGCCGCGTAATTGGCAAGGACCAAGTGTTTTGACAAAGGCCTCGCCCAAATGGGTGCGAACATCGGCTTCGCTTAGAACATGACTGCCGCTTTCTTGCACACCTTCGGCCAATTGAGGTGCGGGGAACCAAGTGTCTAACACGGTACCGTCTTGGGCGATGGTTGCTAAGCCGTAGGCGATGGCGCCACTTTGAATCATGGGAGGGGTTTGCATGGGCGGGTCTAAAAAATCAAAAAAGAGATTATCGGGCTTTGTGAGGCAGTTTGTCTTTAGCGCAACTCAGACAAGGCAATCGTTTGTTTTTTCAGCCATTCACCTTGCGTGTTTTGAAAGCCCAGTTGAATTTGCTGCTTAGACCAATCCATTTCAATCAGGCCAAAGTGGTTTTGTGTGATGAGCGCGCCTAAACGGTTGGGGCCATCTTCCTTGGCTTCAGCCCAAGCATGTGTCATGCCGCTAGAGGTCATCTCATACAAGGGATAGCCTTGTGTGCCACTGCTTTTATAGATCGCGCCAATGTGCCGGTCACCGGATAAAAGCACGACACCTTTAGCACCTGTTGTCAGAATGAGTTGTCTTAATTTTTCTTGTTCGCGAGGGAGGTTGCCCCAGCCCTCCCAGCCATGGCCTTCCACAATGACTTGAACACCCGAGACAATCAAGCGTACCTCGGCGGGTATTTTCAATTGCGCTTCAAGCCATTGCCACTGAGCTTCCCCCAGCATGGTTTTCTGCGGGTCGGTATCTGGAACGTACCTTTCTTTGCCCGGTGCATCGCGTTGATCCGTGACGCGCAGCTTGGATCGAAACCATCTTGTGTCCAGCAAAATAACCTGGACGCGCTTTCCGATGGGGCCTAAAACATGAGCGTGGTAAAGGCCTTCACGCGTTCTTCTAGGGTCGTCAACAGGCAGCCGCCAAAAATCAATGAATTCATTTTTAGCCGCTTGTTTGTGAGGGAACTCTGAACCCCCATCGTTCAAGCCCATGTCATGATCGTCCCAAATGGCCACGTGAGGCACGCCCTGAAGCAAGGCGGCATAGCCGGGCTGAGCGGCTTGGGCTGCATAGGCATTCTTTAAGTTTTGCAAAGCCCAAGGCTGGCGGCTGGCGTAGACGTTGTCGCCGCCAAAAATAAACAGATCAGGCTTGGCGCTCAGGATCGATTGCCAAATGGGCTGAGCTTTGTTTTGATCAATGCAAGACCCGAAAATGACCTTTTGGACTTCGGTGGGCCAGGCGGGCAGGCCATTGTTTTTTTCAGCGACCTTGGCAGTGTTGACTTGCGCAAAAGCGCCAAGGCCAGCAAGCAGGCTGCTGTAGGCGCCGATCTTCAACAGTTGACGACGGTCCAATTGTGTTCTCCAGTCATAAAAAAGAAATGGCCTTCGATGCGCTGCGGGTCATTAGGCCTTGGCAGACCTCGGAAAACACAACACAAAGTAGACACAGCGGCTATTTTATGACCAGCAAGTTCAAAATCTTGGATCGGTCGCTAAAATGCCGCTATGACTGCAACCGTTGAGCCCCTCAAAAAGTCTTTCAAAGCCCAAATGCTAGAGGCCAGAGAGCAAGCGATTACAGCGTCGGTCAATCGACTTTTGTCTGAAAAAGGCTTTGACGCCATGACGGTGGATGAGGTTGCGGCGGAAGTCGGTATTGCCAAGGCAAGCCTTTACAAGCACTTCAACAGCAAGGAAGAGTTGGCTTGCGCCGCCATGGTGCAGGCCATGCAAAAAGCACAAGCCTTTTTAGAAGAGCTCAATGCCCAATCTGCGGTTCACACGGGTACAGAATCACAAGGCCCGCTTGGGCGAGTGGCCCTGCACAAACTCAAAGCTACCACGCGTTGGACCTTGCAAGTGAAACTGGCAGGGCAAATGCCAACCTTGCCCAGCCACAACTCTAGTTTGCGCGCGAGTCTCATGGCCAGTCGCCCCTACATGGATGGGCTGATGAAAGTGAGCGACATGCTCGGCGCTTGGATTGTTCAAGCGCAGAAAGAGGGCGACATCAACCCGGCCTTGCCGCCGATTGCGGTGCTGTATACCTTGTATGCACGTGCCTGTGATCCGGTGGTGGAGTTTCTGAAAATGAGCGAACTTCACAGCAATGAAGAAATCATTGAGATGGTCATGACCACCTGTTTTGATGGTTTGATGGTCAGAAAAAACTGATTGCAAACTAGTCCGCAACACGCACTAATTTTTGTGGATCAAACTTAATTTGTTCGTTCTTGCGAGCATAGCCAAAGGGGTTGGCAAGCACACGACAACCGTGGTGAACATAATCTTGCGCGCAATGCAAATGGCCGTGCAACCACACACTGGCCTTGGGCATCAAGTGATCAAGCGCGTTGCAAAAACCGGCGGTGCCAGGTGTCAGACCATAACGTGGATCGGCACTTCTCAAGCTTGGTGCGAAGTGCGTGATCACCACTGTGGGCCCTTCAAAACTTTCTGATAAGGCGTTGGTCAACCAGGCTTGATCGGTTTGCGCTTTGGCCCTCACGGCCGCTGACAAAAAGGGCTCTCCATTCAAAGTGGTACCTGTTTTGCGCAAGTAAAAATCAGCGGCACGTTCTGCTTTCTGGCGTGCTTGAAGTTGTTGCGTGATGGGCCCACTTAGTGGGACCAAAGCTTCAAAATCACTCCACAAGGTGCAGCCGATCAGGCGCACGCCCTTCATCACAACAACCCGCTGATGCAAGAAAGTGATTTCCAGCCGCTGGCACGTTTCGCGCAGTCGTGCATCGGCTTCTTCAAAAGGCAAGCCATCGTACTCATGATTGCCGGGCACAAAAAAAACAGGAACAGGCCATGCCGCCAAATCTTTGCGAGGCGAAAAGCGAGCCAAACCAAAGTCCTTGTCGTGTTGATCAATCAACATCGAGCCGGTTTGGTAAGAGCCAATGTCACCCGCCAAGATCAGCGCATCGGCCAATGGCGAGATCTTTGGCACAAAATGCGGATGCGTTTCAAGATGCAAATCAGAAAGCAATTGAATGTTCATGTGGGTCTTGCACTTTTGAAAACTTCTTGCGCAATATCGATCAGCTGCCCCCTCAACCAAATATGTTCGCTTAGCGCATGCTTGCGTCTGTGCCAAACAGCATCGACATGCAAGGTGGGAACTTTGAAAGGCAACTCGCACATGAACAGCTCATTGGCAATGCCTGTGGTGGGCACAAAATGTTTGGGTAGCACAGTGAGCATGTCTGAATTCACAACCACACGGCCCGCCGTGAAAAACTGGTTCACCGTCATCACCACACGGCGTTGTTTGCCAATCGATGCCAAAGCCTCATCGATAAACCCATAAGGGCGCCCCGAAAAACTCACCAGCAAATGCCGGGCATTGCAAAACTCTGCCAAGCTGATGTTCTTTTGCGCCAATGGGTGGTGGCGCCTCATCACGCAGACATATTCCCCGTCATACAAGCGCTGATGCGCGAACGCAACCGCCTCGCCTGATTGTGCTTTCGCCGTGAGGTCAGCCAAGACGGCTGGAAAATAACCCAAAGCCAAATCGGCGATGCCGTCGTTCAGCATGTTTCTAGGATCGCGTGTGGTCAGGGGCAAAACGCGAATTGACACATTGGGTGCCTGTTTTTCAAGCGCCTGACCCAAATCTCCCATCAACTCTGCAGCCGTGGCGTCGGCCATGGCCAAGACAAAAGAATTGCGAGCTTCGCTCGGAATAAACGGTTGAGGTACCAAGGCCGTTTGCAATTGGTCCAAGGCGGCTCTGACGTTAGGCCAAAGAAGCAATGCAAAGGGTGTGGGCGTGATGCCTTGACCATCACGGCGGACCAGGTCATCGCCTAATGTTTCGCGAAGGCGTCGAAGAGCATTGCTCACGGCGGGTTGCGTGATGGACAAATTGCGCGCGGCTTTGGTCAAGCTCTTTTCCGCCATGACTTCGTCAAAGACCCGAAGTAAATTCAGGTCCAAGGTTCGGAAATTGGTTTGAACAGCCTCAATCATTACTGTTGTGAATGACGTACATCATAAATATAAAGTTGAACAACACTAGAGTAAACCCTATGATTCGCTCATGGTCAAGCAAAAAGTGGGTTTTTACCCAAAGCTTAGGCCTCAATGTATTAGCTTTATGAACGAGGAAATCAAAATGAACCGCAATTCTGTGCACTTAGATTACCCCCTGACACACCCTGGTGTCGAGCGTGCCGAGCAAGTCGTTGCCAATTTCAAACGCTGGAGTGACAGCTTCAGCCCAACTCACACTTTGGCCGCCATGCTCTTGGCCGCCATTGTGGCCGCCTTTGTGGTGGTGGCCGATCAGATGATGGACACATGGGCCGACGGACACTTGCTTGCAGCTTGGGTAGCTCTTTGGGCGGTGGCATTTGCTGCTGTTGGCTTGTTTGCAGGTGTCTCCAAAACACTGGCCATGCAAATGAAGCAGGGCTTGAACGTCTGGTCAGCACGCATGGCACAACGCCGATCAGATGAGCGTTTGTGGGCCATTGCAAAAATGGATGCCCGTCTGATGTCGGAATTGCAAACCGCAATGAGCCGAAGCGACGAAGAAGAACTGTTGGGTGAAAGCAGCATCCAACGCAGAGTTGCCCGGATGTTACAAAATCGTCAATACTACATTTGAGCTGGCGCGTGCCGCTACTGTCCTCAAAGACACTGAAGTTTGAATTTTCAAAAAGCCTCCTTAGGGAGGCTTTTTGTTGCTTAGCGTTAGATCAAGACGGCTCTTGGTTGCTAGCGGCTTGCTTTTGAGAGGCTAAATAAATGCCCGGCAAAATGAAGGCAGCACCCACCGCATGGTGCCAACCTAAGGTCTCGCCCAAGAACAACCAAGCCACCAAACCACCGTACAAAGGCCCAAGGTAAAGGCTTGCTGCCACCCGGCTAGCGCCCAGAGTCTTTTGACAAAAACCATAAGCCCAGTAAGCGCCCACACCTGGGAAAACCGCTGCAACAACGACAAGCAGGCTGGCGTTGAAGCTCCAGACTGCATGTTGCGTGGCAAACCACTCAGTTAGCGCAAAGGGCAGCAAGACCAAACTGCCGCCCAAGCAGGTGGCCGCCAATCTTGCGGTTGAACTTAAGGGGCTAGACCATTTTTTAAGCAGCAATGCATAGGCCGCCCAGGCCATCATGGCAATCACCACGAGCCCATCACCCAAGACCCAAATGACGTGAGAGAGGGCGGCCCACTGGCCTTGGACTACCACATGCAAAACGCCAAGCAAAGCAATGCCAACGCCCAAAGACTGCTTCCAAGAAAATGACTCTTTCAGTCCGATCACTGCCCCAAGTGTGATTAAGACGGGCGAGGCGGCGTAGATCAGGGCGATGTTGATG
>CANNNB010000161.1 GCA_947505995.1 Comamonadaceae bacterium | reverse complement strand
TTTAGTTGCTTAGGCTTTCCAAGTATTGCTTTTGCAGCCGCTTTTGAGGGTTCTCAACTCACCGCAATATGGGGTATTCCATTTGCTGGCATTTTGCTCTGCATCGCCCTGATGCCACTTTTAACGCCTCATTTTTGGCACCATCACTATGGAAAGGTCGTGGCTGCTTGGTCCTTGGCTTTTTTCATTCCATTTGCAGTCTTGTTTGGTGCCGATGTGGCGGGTGTTAATTTGGTTCACGCGCTGTTTGCAGAATACATCCCGTTCATTGTTCTTTTGACGGCCTTGTTTGCAGTTTCGGGTGGAATTTTCATTCGCGGAAATTTACACGGCAGCCCTGGTCTAAATACATCCATCTTGGCCATTGGCGCAATTTTGGCCAGCTTCATGGGTACAACAGGTGCTTCCATGCTCATGATTCGCCCCCTTATCAGAGCCAACGACAATCGAAAGCATGTGGCTCATGTGGTCGTGTTCTTCATCTTCATTGTGGCCAACGCGGGTGGCTCACTCACCCCGTTGGGCGACCCGCCTCTGTTTTTGGGTTTTTTAAAGGGCGTTGATTTTTTCTGGACGGTGAAAAACATTTTTCCAGAAACACTTTTTTTAATCGGTTCACTTCTGTTTATATTTTTTGTTTTGGATTCTTGGTACTACCACAAGCGTGAAGAATTACAAGCAATTGACCCCACACCGGATTCTCGTCAAATTGGTTTTGATGGAAAAATTAACTTTATCTTGTTGGGCGGTGTTGTTGCTTTGGTTCTTATGAGTGGACTTTGGAAGTCGACAGTCGTCTTTCATGTGGCAGGCACAGACGTAGGCTTGCCGGGCTTGATTCGCGATGTGGGCCTTGTGGCCATCACTTTGATCTCTCTAAATTTAACCCCATCGCAAGTCCATTCTGATAACCAATTCAGTTGGGGTCCAATGCAGGAAGTTGCCAAACTTTTTGCGGGTATCTTTTTAACCATCATTCCTGTCATTGCCATGTTGAAAGCAGGCGTCAATGGCCCCTTTGGTGCCGTGGTCTCGGCAGTCACCAACCCGGATGGTTCGCCCAATGTGATGATGTATTTTTGGATCACGGGTTTGCTCAGTTCATTCCTAGACAACGCGCCAACTTATTTGGTATTTTTCAACACAGCGGGTGGTGATGCACAGGTTTTAATGACCACATTGGCGCCGACCTTGGCTGCCATTTCTGCGGGTGCTGTTTTCATGGGTGCCAACAGTTATATTGGCAATGCACCCAACCTCATGGTGAAAGCCATTGCTGAAGACCGTGGCATCAAAATGCCAAGTTTCTTTGGCTACATGGCTTGGTCCATTTGCGTCTTAATTCCGCTGTTCATTGTGATGACATTGATTTGGTTTCGAACATGACTAAAGCCTCCATACTGGTTGCGCGCGCTATCTTTCCAGAAGTTCTTGAAATGCTTTCGCAGCATTTTCAAATTGAAAGTAATCAGTCGGACGAGGTTTTGTCTGCTGAAGTTTTAAAACAAAAAATGCAAGGCAAGATGGGTGCTCTCACCACGGGCAGTGAACGCATTGACGCCGCACTCTTGCAAGCCAACCCTCAGCTCAAAATTGTGGCCAACATGGCTGTAGGGTTCAACAACTTTGATGTTCCCGCTATGACGGCAGCGGGTGTCTTGGCTACCAACACGCCAGATGTTTTAACGGAAACGACAGCAGACTTTGGCTTTGCATTGCTCATGGCCACAGCCAGACGCATTACAGAGAGTGAGCATTACCTGCGCCAGGGCTTGTGGACGAAGTGGAGCTATGACATGTTTGCAGGGGCCGAGGTGCACGGTAGCACCCTAGGCATCATTGGCATGGGCCGCATTGGTCAAGGTATAGCCAAGCGGGCAGCACATGGATTTGGTATGCGTGTTGTTTATCACAACCGAAGCCGCTTGAGTGCAGACCTCGAGGCTGCTTCCAAGGCTACTTACGTTAGCAAAGAAGAACTTCTGCGCTCAGCCGATCATGTCATGTTGGTGGTGCCCTATAGTGCTGAGTCACATCACACCATTGGAGCCAAGGAGTTAAGTTGCATGAAGTCTTCAGCAACCTTGGTCAATATTGCCCGCGGCGGCATAGTGGACGATGCAGCTTTAGCGGTCGCTTTGAAGAGCAAGCAAATTGCGGCGGCGGGTCTAGATGTATTTGAAGGCGAGCCAGCCCTGAATTCGGCACTACTCTCAGTACCCAATGTTGTGTTGACGCCTCACATCGCAAGTTCTACTACCCAAACGCGCACGGCCATGGCCAAGTTGGCGGCTGACAACCTTGTGGCTTATCTCACCACTGGGCAAGCCTTAACACCATTGAATCAAGTTCCTTCGAATCAAGCACCTTTGGCGCATTAAATTAAATGGAATCTCCCTTTTTCATTTGGTTATTCTTTGCCCCCTTGGGCGCTATTCTTGCCGCATTGTTTTTGATTTCAAGGCAGTTGAAAGCTCAAGCCAAGGACGTACAAGAGTTGGCGCAGCTTGCAGCTACTATGCTGATTGCCAATGAGCGCTTGGAGCGCGAATTGCGCAATGCAATTAGCGAGTCTGCAAGAGGTGGGCGCCAAGAACTCATTCAAACTTTAGGCACTTTCCAGCAAAGCTTGGTTCAACAAAGCGCAGAAGCCACACGCACCCAAAACAGCCAGATGGATGCGTTTGCTCAGCAGTTGGCCTTGTTGCAAAAAACGCTGTCTGACACACTCACCTTGCAGGTTCAACAATTGTCAGAAGCCAATGCACGCCGCCTTACTGAAATGCGCGGCACTTTGGAAACTCAGTTGGCTCAGCTTCAGCAAAGCAATACGGCCAAGCTCGATGAAATGCGCCAAACTGTGGACGAAAAATTACAGACCACCTTGCAAGCTCGCTTGGGTGAAAGTTTCAAACAAGTGGCCGATCGCTTGGAGCAGGTGCACAAGGGTTTAGGTGAAATGAACACCTTGGCGCAGGGCGTGGGTGATCTCAAACATTTGCTCACTAATGTCAAAACGCGCGGCATGTTTGGTGAGGCGCAACTTGCATCCTTGCTAGAGCAAGTCATGGCCCCCGATCAATATGCAACGCAGCATGCAACAAGACCTGGCAGCAAAAACAGAGTGGATTTTGCCATTCGTTTGCCCGGTAGATCAGATGATGGCGAGCCCGTTTGGTTGCCAATCGATGCCAAGTTTCCCAACGAAGATTACGAGCGCTTGTTAGATGCGCAATCGCGTGCCGATGTCATTCAGGCAGACCTCTGCAGCAAGGCTTTAGAAGCGCGGGTTCGTTTGGAAGCCAAATCCATGACCGAGAAATACGTAGAGCCGCCTTACACCACTGACTTTGCCATCATGTTTTTGCCCACTGAAGGCTTGTATGCCGAAGTGTTGCGTAGACCAGGCCTGATTGAATCTTTGCAACGTGATTTCCGCGTCACCCTGGCGGGCCCTACCACCCTGATGGCCATGTTGAACTCTTTGCAAATGGGCTTTAGAACTTTGGCACTCGAAAAACGTTCTAGTGAAGTTTGGCAAGTTTTGGGCGCCGTCAAAACAGAGTTTGGCAAGTTTGGTGATGTGTTGGCCAAAGTCAAAGAACAAACTCAAACTGTCTTGAACACACTGGACAAAGCGCAAACCCGAAGCAATGTGATGCACCGTGCATTGCGCCAAGTGGAAGCATTGCCAGAAGGCCAAGCGGCTGGTTTGCTTCCGCATGAAACCGATGTCAGTGACGGCGAAACCAGTGAAGCGTGAACTCGCTAAGCTGATTACAGGTCAGATTTTTTTGCATGCCTGTATGACAGGGATGCGAATGACTACCCCGCTTCTTGCGCTTCAACAAGGTTACAGCACCATGGCGGTGGGTGTTTTGTTGGCGCTGTTTTCTGTCACCCAAGTATTCATGGCGATTCCGGCTGGTCGATTTACAGATCGACATGGCTTGAAACGACCGGTGCAAATCGGAGTGGCCATGGCCTGTGTGGGCTCAGGACTGGCCATTATTTGGCCTGTCTTTCCTGTTTTGTGCATAGGTGCACTCACCACGGGAGGAGCCACAGGGATCACTGTCATTGCTTTGCAAAGGCACGTAGGCCGAATTTCAGCCGATGCCAACCAACTGAAAGAAACATTCAGTTGGTTGGCCATTGGCCCTGCCGTTTCGAATTTCATAGGCCCATTTTTTGCGGGCTTGATGATTGACCATGCTGGCGCAGTGCCAGCCGATGCCGATGGCTTTCGCGCCACGTTTGTGATGCTGACCATTTTTCCTTTGTTCGCTTGGCTCTGGATTCGCAACATTCAAGAAAAAACCATTCCGCCTCAACTTCCTGAGCATGCTAACGCACGTGTATGGGACTTGCTACATGAGCCCCTAATGCAGCGCCTGCTGTTGGTCAATTGGTTGTTGTCTTCTTGTTGGGATATTCACACTTTTGTGGTGCCAGTCTTGGGACACGAACGCGGCCTCAGTGCATCGGTGGTTGGTACCATTTTGGGTTCCTTCGCTGTGGCCTCAGCCCTTATTCGGGTGATCTTGCCGTTGTTTGCACGGCACCTTCAAGAATACCAATTGCTCACAGGTGCCATGATTTGCGCAGGCCTTATCTTTGCCATTTATCCCATGGTTGATTCTGCATTGGCCATGGGTATTTGTTCGGTCTGTTTGGGTTTCGTATTAGGTGTGGTTCAGCCCATGGTCATGAGTACTTTGCACCAAATCACACCGGCACATCGGCAGGGCGAAGCACTGGGGCTGCGAATCATGACGGTCAACGCCTCTAGCGTTTTGATGCCCCTGATTTTTGGTGCTGCAGGCGCAGTGGTAGGGGTGTCTGTGGTCTTTTGGGTTGTCGGCTCAGCTGTGGCAAGTGGCGCGCCTCAAGCTTGGCGCCTGCGCCCCAAAGTAGAAACGCCTGCTGACCCTTAAAAAAAAGACCTCCTAGGTGAACTAAGAGGTCTTTGTGCGCAGTAGCAATAGCTACTTCAACAAGTTGATTAAACGCGCTTGCGGTATTCGCCTGTGCGTGTGTCAATTTCAATTTTGTCGCCTTGGTTCACAAACAAAGGCACGGGCACTTCGAAGCCGGTGGCAATCTTGGCAGGCTTAAGCACTTTGCCTGAGGTGTCGCCTTTGACTGCTGGCTCTGTCCAAGTGATTTCGCGTTCCACGCTGGTGGGAAGTTCAACGGAAATGGCCTTGCCGTCGTAGAACACCACTTCAACAGCCATGCCGTCTTCGAGGTAGTGCAAGGCATCGCCCATGTTTTCTGATTCAACTTCGTACTGGTTGAATTCAGTGTCCATGAAAACATACATGGGATCGGCAAAGTAAGAGTAGGTGCACTCTTTTTGGTCCAAGATGACTTGGTCCATTTTGTCGTCGGCTTTGAACACAGACTCAGTGCCCATGTTGCTAAGCAAAGCTTTGAGCTTCATGCGAACGGTGGCAGCACCGCGGCCGCCTCGGCTGTATTCAGTGCGCAAAACGATCATGGGGTCTTTGCCCTGCATGATGACGTTGCC
>CANNNB010000160.1 GCA_947505995.1 Comamonadaceae bacterium | reverse complement strand
GGGGGGTCAAATTGTATTTTTTGAGCGCAGCTTCTGACACCACCAAAATAGCTGCAGCAGCATCGCAGGTAGAGCTCGATACAGCAGCAGTAATTTTGGGATAGGTGGGATCAACAGGTTGTAGCGTGGCCAATTTTTCCAAGGTGCTGGCACGTGCTGTTTCATCCATAGCAAAGCTACCATAGGGCAAAATTTCACGTTGGAAGCGACCTTCTGCAATGGCGCGCAGGGCACGGTCATGACTTTCTTTGGCAAAGGCTTCCATGTCTTCACGACTGATCTGCCAATGATCAGCAATTCTTTGAGCGGCGTAAAACTGATTGACGGGTGCGTTGCCAAAGCGGGCTTGCCAACCTTCGCTTTCAGCAAATGGCGTTGTAAAGCCCAATGGCTGTCCGGCCAACATCGCTGAACCAATGGGGATACTACTCATGGTTTGAACGCCGCCTGCCAGCACCACATCTTGAGTACCACTCATGACCGCTTGCGCTGCAAAATGAACAGCTTGCTGTGATGAACCGCACTGGCGATCAATGGTGGTGCCGGGTACGTTAAGGGGCATGCCCGCAGCCAACCAAGATGTTCTGGCAATGTCGCCTGCCAAGGCACCGATGGTGTCGACGCAGCCAAAAATGACATCGTCGTATTCGGCAGCTGGAATGGCATTGCGTTGAACAATGCCTTTGATGACGTGAGCGCCTAAATCTGCGCCATGCACTTTGGCCAATGACCCATTGCGTTTGCCAGTGGGTGAACGCAATGCGTCAACAATGAAAGCTTCTGCCATGAGAGGTCCGTCTTAAAGAGATTTATGGAATGTTGCGCCAGGACCCATGAGGGCGTTGTCGCTCATGAGCGCATCGGCCAAGCGCTGTTTGTGGAAGGCGCGATCGCCCCATGCAGCGTCCAGTACCCAAGCGCGTTTCATGAACATTTGCAAATCGACTTCCCAGGTGTAGCCCATGGCGCCATGGACTTGAATGGCTTTGCGCGCCGCAAACCAGCCTGCATCGGCACAAGCAATTTTGGCGTGAGAAATCCGAACTGAGCGTTGAGCCTCCGATTGGCTGAGCGCGTTGGCTGCGCGATACAACACAGGTTTGGCAAATTCAATTTTGGTCACGATGTCGGCCAATTGATGTTTGACAGCTTGAAAAGAACCAATGGGCTTGCCAAATTGTTTGCGCTGCGCAGCGTAATCGACTGTCAAATCGAGCATGCGCTGAGCCAGACCCAACAATTGCCCTGATACACCAAGAGCGCCGCGGTCTAACAAATCATCGGCCAAGGTTTGACCGACTGCTGCATCAGCAATGCGGCTAGTGTCAGTAGCTTGCCAAGTGAGGGTGGCTAAGCGTCTGGAGGCATCGATGCTAGGGCATGCAACTGCCGTCACTTGGTCTGGTGTGAGCGCGTGCCACTCAGTGCCATCGGCTGTGGGATGTGCCAGCAAAAGCAAGTCGGCCAAATGCGCATCAGCCACCCAAGGGTTCACGGGGTGACCTAAGGCAATCCGGATCGAGCCATCGGCAATCAGCGGTAGCCATCTGTCTCGCATGGAATGCTGTTCTGGCAAGCCTGACAACAAACCTGCGGCCAAGTAAGCTGTGTCTGATAAAGAGTCAGGCATGCCAAAATAGCCCAACTCCTGATTCATCAAGGCCCAGTCCTCATCACCCAGTCCCAGTCCGCCAGCAGATTCGGGTACCGACAAAGCAGTAATACCTTGCTCGGCCAATTTGCTGCGAAGTTCGGTTGAACGGCCGGCATCGGTTTGCCAAATGGCGCGCAATTTTTCCGGCGCAGCCTCCACCATCAAAAAACGACTGATGGCATCGCGTAAGGCGTGCTGGTCTTCATTGAAAGTGAAATTCATGATCAGCCTCTTTAATTTTTTGGCAAGCCAAGCAAGCGCTCAGCAATGATGTTGCGTTGAATTTCGTTGCTGCCAGCATAGATAGAGCCAGCTTGCGCAAACAAAAAGCCTTCAAGCCATTCATGCGATTCTGGGTCTTCACACAATTCAGCGCGCGGTCCCAAAATGCGCATGGCTGTCTCGTGCATTTCTAAATCAAGTTCGGACCAGAAAATTTTGTTGGTACTTGCTTCGGCGCCTACACGCATGCCTTGTTGCACTTTGCCCACTGTGTGATAAGAGGCTAAGTTATACGCCTCCGATCCCATCCATGCGCGCATGACGGCTTCGCGAATGGAGGGGTCGCGATCGGCAGAGGCTTGGTGCTTGCGATAAAGCTGCATGAGTTTTTGCGCTGTTCGTTGATAGCGCGCTGGCGAACGAAGCAACAAGCCACGCTCAAACCCTGCCGTCGCCATGGCCACGTTCCAGCCTTGCCCCTCTTCACCCAGTAAGTTGTCTGCCGAAACCCGAACGTCGTCAAAGAAAATTTCTGCAAAAGCTTGTTTGCCATTCAATGCTTGAATAGGGCGAATGGTAAGTCCCGGTGCATCCAGTGGCACCAGTAAATAACTCAGACCGTGATGTCGGGAGGAAGTTGGATCGCTTCGAAACAGGCCAAACAACCAATTGGCAAAGATGGCGCGAGTCGACCAAGTTTTTTGGCCATTCAATACATAGTGGTCACCATCGCGAATGGCTTTGCTGCTGATAGCCGCCATGTCAGAGCCTGCATTGGGTTCGCTCCACCCCTGAGCCCACATGTCATCACATCGAGCCATGCGGGGCAAGAACTTGGCTTTCTGTGCTGCTGTGCCAAATTCCATCAAAGTGGGACCCAATAAAAGAATGCCGTTTTGATTGACGCGAAATGGCGCATCAGCCGCCGCATATTCTTCTTCGAAGATGAGCCACTGAATGAGGTCGCAACCACGGCCGCCCAAATCTTTGGGCCATGTGACGCTACTCCAGCCGCCATCGGCCAAAGTGGCCTCCCAATGTCGATGCTGCTCGAAGCCTTCTTTGGTGTCGTGGCTGGCAAACTGCTCATGAGGTACGTGAGTTTGCAGCCAGTCGCGCACTTCGGCGCGGAAGACATTTTGTTCGCTGGTGTATTTAAGTTGCATTTGCACCTCCTTGGCATTCAGAACGTGGCATCACGTTTCTCGACAAATGCCTGACGGGTTTCATTGGAATCTGGGCTCATATAGGCTTGCAAAGTGAAGCCTTGTTCCCAGCGATATTTGTCTTCTAGGTTGCCATCTTCAATGCCAGTCAGAGCTTCTTTGGCAATTCGAATCATGGCAGGACTCTTAGCGGCAATTTTGCCGGCAATGGCCATAGCGGTGTCGCGCAATTCGGCGCGCGGCACCACACGCTCAATGGCGCCCAAGCGTGCAGCCTCTGTGGCGCCAATCATCTCGCCTGTGAAAAATAGATAGCGTGTTTTTTGAACGCCAAACATGCGCTGTAAATGCGCCGCACCGCCCATGGCGCCGCGATCTACTTCGGGTAGACCAAAACTTGCGTCGTCTGCGGCAATCACAATGTCGGCGGCACCGCAAATACCAATGCCGCCGCCCAACACGAAGCCATGGACGGCCGCAATGACGGGTACTTTATTGAGGTGAACCGCTTTGAAGGTGGCGTAATTGCCGGCATTCACGTCAACGATGAGTTTGTCGTTGCTGGCCAATTCTTTGATGTCAACACCAGCACAAAAACCCCTGCCCTCAGCGCGAATCACAATGACGCGAACCTCAGGCCGCTTACCTTGAGCTTCGATCTCTGCTGCCAAACCATACCAGCCTGCGGCGTTCAATGCATTGACGGGGGGGCGATTGAGCACGATTTCGGCAACGCCGTTGGCATGCAGTTCAGTGAAAAATTGTGGTGTCATGCGTATCGCTCCTTAAGCGGCTTGCCCGCTGTATTGCTGCATCGCCAATTGCCTGTCTTGAGCTTGGCGCATGATGCCTTGAATGACGGCGTCGCAAGAATCAAGTTGGTTGATCAACGCGGCCACTTGCCCAGATGACATCACGCCTTCTGCGGGCTTGCCATCGGTCATGGAGCGCTGCAGCAGCATGGGGGCGTTGGCGGCCATGACGTTTTGGGCAGTGCTGCCAGGATCTTCTCTGAAACCTTTCCACAAAATGGACAAGGCTTGTTGGGTGGTCATACCCGTTTGCGCCTTCCACTGCAATGCCAACTGAACGGCAATGCGCAAACGTTTGAAGGGCGATGACTTTTCTAACATTTGCAAGTACTCGTTTGGAATCATGCGCTGTGGCATGCCATCCACCAAATAAGAGATTTGAATTTTTTCTGCGTCTTTGGCCTGAAGGTAGCGGTCCAATGTGGCAGCTGGTATTCCAGAGTCGCTGGTCATTAAAAAGCGCGTGCCCATGGCAATGCCTTGTGCACCGTAGGCAAGGGCAGCCATCAGACCGCGGCCATCGTAGAACCCCCCCGCTGCAATGACAGGTACTTTGACAGCATCGACCACTTGGGGAATTAAGAGAGTGGAAGGCACTGAGCCTGTATGTCCGCCCCCTTCGCCGCCCTGGACGGTGATGGCATTGGCACCCATTTCGATGGCTTTTTGGGCGTGTTTCAATGCGCCCACGGTGGGCATGCACACGATACCAGCATCGCGCAAACGACCTATCACTTTTTTGTCGGGGCCTCGGCCATAACTCACAGCCCGAATTTTGTGTTCGATGGCCAAGTCGAGCAATTGATTGGCATTGGTTTGAAACATGTGGAAGTTCAAACCAAAGGGTTTGTCGCCGGTGAGCTCTTTGACTCGCAATATTTCTGCTTCAACTTGATCGGATGCAATGGTGGCACCCGCCAAAAAACCAAAGCCACCCGCATTGGTGGTGGCTGCGACCAAGGAGGACCCCGCAACCCAGCCCATGGCCGTTTGTATCACCGGATATTGGCACCCTAATAAATCACACAAAGGTGTTCGCAATGCATGCGATGGACTCATTCTTTGGCGTCCTTTTTGTTGGCTTGCGCCATGGTTTTTGCGTCGTGGCCGCCCAGTTGACCAGCACCCATGACTTGGCTGTGTGCGTGTGCAAAGTGGTGATAGCCAAAGGCCACATCCATGGTGGTGCGAAGGCCTTGTAATTCTTCAACGCGATTGATCACGGTTTTGGTCAGGGCCAAACCCATGCGAGGTTGTTTGGCAATGCGCGCAGCAATGTCGTAGGTTTGCGCTTCCAGTTCTTCGCGGGGAACCACTCGGTTCACCATGCCCATCATGTAAGCCCTATCGGCTTTCATGCGATCGCCCAAAAATAAAAATTCTTTGGCAATGCGGGGGTTGAGTTCGTGTGCGTGTGCAAAATATTCAACACCGGGGATGCCCATGCGCACCACAGGATCTTGAAAAAATGCATCGTCACTGGCAATGATCAAATCGCAGACCCAAGCCAACATCAAGCCACCTGCAACGCAAGCGCCCTGCACCATGGCAATGGTGGGCTTGGGAATATCGTGCCAGCGACGGCACATGCCCAAGTAAACCTCTTGCTCACGTGCAAACAATTGTTCTGCGCCTGGTTTGTTGGTGTGATCCCACCACAATGTTTGACGCTCGAATGGTTTGTTGATGTCT
>CANNNB010000159.1 GCA_947505995.1 Comamonadaceae bacterium | reverse complement strand
TTTAATTTTTGGGTAAAAAAATTCGCTCATGAATTGCACCTTAGCCATTCTTTGAATAGAAATACACGCTCAAATTCAATCCAGAAAATTGCATCTTTGATTTCTCGCGCAGCAACTTTTCCAATGATCTTGAGTGATTTAATTTCTACAATGCAATCTCTTCCGTCTACATGCTTGATGTGAACATGAGGCGGTGGATGATCGCCAAAGAACATCAAGATGCGGCAGTTGGGGAGAATATGTAATGTAGGCATTGTAATAGATATAGTGCAACTGTTGCACTATATATCGATCACATGCGCCATTTACCTTTTGCAACTCACTGTAAGCCGAATTGGCGGAAGCAGTATGCAAGAAGATTTGGATATGCATCACCGCCTGTGGCGGCGGTGATGCAACATAGCAGTCAAGACTTCAATCTGGAGCCCAAGGCCTGAAATCGCCTACCCCAAGCTTCACGGCTCAGTTCAATGCTGTCATAGAAACTGGGAACGACCAACAGCGTCAGAATGGTAGAGGTGATGGTGCCGCCGATGATGGCCGTGGCCATAGGCCTGTAAAAGTCACTGCCTTCACCAATGCCAATGGCGACTGGCAGCATGCCGGCAATCAAGGCAAAGGTGGTCATGATGATGGGGCGCAAACGTTTGCGACCTGCAGCCATGAGTGCTTCCTCGCGGTCCATGCCTTCTGCCTCCGAAGTGCGTGCTGCATCCAACAGCAAAATAGCATTTTTAGCCACCAAGCCCATGAGCATGATCACGCCAATCAAGCTCATGAGGTTCAATGTGCCGCCGGTTAAGAGCAAAGCCAACACCACGCCAATAAGCGACAGGGGCAAGGAAAACATGACCGCCAATGGCGCGGTGAACGAACCAAATTGCATGACCAAAATAAAGTACATCAAACCAATGCCAGAAATCAAGGCGATGCCCATTTCTGCAAATACTTCTTTTTGGTCCCTGGAAGCGCCTTCGAGCTCAAGACCATAACCCTCTGGGAAGTTGATGTTCTTGGCAATCTTCAAGGCATCTGCAGTGACTTCACCAGATGAGCGACCTTGCACATTGGCAGATACTCCAATTGTTCTCTTGCCATCTGAGTGTTCAATTTTGGATGGCGCTTTGCCCATTGAGACCTTGGCAATTTGGGCTAAAGGCACAACCGTGTTCATGCCGCTGACCGTGATGGGCAAGCGCTCAATGTTGGCTGCACTCATGCGGTCTTCAGGGGCTAAACGAACCGCTACATCGCGCGACTCGCCTGTGGGATCAACCCAGTCGCCAACTTCGATGCCAGCAAAAGCGACGCGCAATGCATTGGATGTGTCCGTGACTGAAATGCCCAAAGAATTGGCTAATCCGCGGTCCAATTCAATTTGCAATTCGTTCTGTGGGTCTTGTTGTGACAAGCCCACGTCGACGGCCCCTGGCACCTGGCTTAGCTGTGTCATGAACTCGCTGGCAATCGCCAACAGTTTGCGAGAGTCGGTGCCGCTGAAACTAATCTGCACTGGCTTTGAAGCGCCGTTCGATAAGTCGTCTAGGACTGTGTACTCTGCGCCCACCAGTTGGGAGGTTCGCTTGCGCAATTCAACAGCAATGGCTTGCGCTGAGCGTTGACGGTCGGTGCTCTTGCCAATGTCTACATAAATTCGGCCGCCACCTGGGTTGACATAGCTGTTGGTGGCCTTGGTCTCAGGCAAACTGCGGGCCACGACTGCTGCAGCTTCTAGCTTCATACGTGAATAGTCTAGATTGCTACTGGCAGGGGTTCGAACATCAATGGCCAGCGTTTTGCCATCTGACTTTGGAAAGAAGCTTGAACCGCCAAATTGATATTGCAAAAAAATGGCAGCAAAGAAACTGACAACTGCAAAAGCGATCATCCAGCGGCGGTGATGCAAAGCCCAGGCAATGACATTGCCATAGCGATCGGCCTGATGGTCAAACCATGCATTGAACTGTTGAAGTTTCAAGCTGATGCCTGTTTTTGGCTTGAGGTGTTCACCAGGGGGGTCGCCCCAGTAGGCTGACAACATGGGGTCCAATGTGAATGAAATCAACAAGCTTACCAAGACCGATGCCACCACAGTAAGGCCAAAAGGTCGGAACCATTCGCCAGAGATCCCTGGCATGAAGCCTACAGGGATGAACACCGCCACAATAGAGAACGTGGTGCCTGCGACGGCCATGCCAATTTCAGAAGTCCCATTCAATGCCGCGGTTCGCCTGTCAGCGCCGCGCTCCATATGCCGCACGATATTTTCTCGAACCACAATAGCGTCATCAATGAGGACGCCGATGGCCAAGGACAATCCAAGCAAACTCATGAAGTTAAGTGTGAAGCCGCACAACCAAACTGCGATGAATGCGGTAATCACGGAGGTTGGCAATGACAGCGCTGTGATCAGGGTAGATCGCCAAGAATTCAAAAATACATAGACCACAAAAATAGTAAGGCCCGCACCAAAGATTAGCGCTTCTACTACATTTTTTAAACTGTTTCTGGCCTCAACTCCACCGTCTTGTGTAATTTCGAGTTTTGTGCCTTCAGGCAGTGTTCGACTGACTTCTGCTACCAAAACACGAATTTCATCGGCAACGCTGACAGTCGATGCGTTTCGTGAGCGTGTGATGGCCAATCCGACGTTGGGCTTGCCGTTACGGACACTCATGGTGGTGAGCTCTGCAAACCCATCAGATACCGTGGCCACCTGACCGAGGCGAATCAGGTCATTGCCACTGCGCTTGATCACGATCTGATTGAACTCAGCAGGTGTTTCAATTCGGCCGAGTAAACGAATGCTTTGATCTTCCAGTGCCCCTCGAATTTTCCCAACTGGCGCAGCAGCATTTTGAGTTCTGAGCGCGTTCACCACTTCTGTGACAGAAAGATTTACTTCGCGCAGTTTTTGAGAATGCAACAACACACTCAACTCGCGTTTGAGTGCGCCGTTGACATTGACTTGTGCAACGCCTGAAATACCACGGAACTTGTCGGCAAGCTGATCTTCTGCAATGCGTGATATTTCGGCATGGCTTTGACTTGAAGAAGACAAAGCCAATTGCATGATGGGTTGCGCGCCGGGGTCAATTCGAAGTATCACAGGCTCTCGAATTTCGGTGGGTAGTTTGTAGCGGACCCTGCCGATGGCATTCCGAACGTCATCGGTGGCTTCCACCATGTTCTTCTTGAATTCGAAGAAAACCTGAATGTTGGCACTGCCTTCATTGGCTGTGCCGCGCAAATCTTTGATGCCATTGACCGATTGCAGGGCCTTTTCAATGCGGTTGAGCACTTCACGTTCAACCGTGTCTGGCGAAGCGCCAGGATAGCTGATGTCGATGACCAGTAATGGCAAATCGACATCTGGAATTTGATTGACCTTGAGTTTAGTCAATGCCAAAAGCCCTATGGCCATGAGCATGAGCAAAATTACGATTGTGACAATCGGTTTCTTAACGCTGAAATTGGACAAAAACATTTTTTATTGACCTACTTTGGCGCCAGTGTCTGCACGCACCGTGAAGGTCTGTCCGTCTTTCAAAGAACTGCTTGTTGTGCGCAATATTTTGTCACCAGCCACCAAGCCCGAGTTCACCACCCATGCACCCAAGCGTGTGTCGCGGTCTCCCAGTTGAATATTGCGTTTCACAATTTTGTTGCCATCCAATACCCACGCAAATACTTTGTCGCCTTCTCTGCGCAGGCTACTTTCCGAAACCATCAAAGCGGATTTGACGGATGTTTCAATCACACCTTCGGCAAACAGCCCCACCACGGGAGGGCGATCTTTGCCGTTGATCTCCACAATCACAGAAACTTGTCGTGTAACGGGATTGGCTGCGCCGTCAATGCGTTTGATGGTGCCGCGGCTGCCCAGTAAGTCGCCCGATTGCGCCACGCCATTGATGCGAAAGTTGACCCGTTGACCCACCTTCAAGATGCTCATTTGATTTGCAGAAACTTGGCCTTCAAATCGCATGCTACTGGGATCAATAACTTGTATCAGTTCTTTGCCAATTTGAGCGGTGTCTCCTGCCGAGGCTTTCCGTGCGCTCACAACACCATGAAAAGGCGCACGAACCTCCGTTCGATCGAGTTGCTGCTTGGCCACAGCCACACGAGCTTTGCTGGCCACAAACTCACTTTGTGAAGCGTTGCGTTTAACTTCTGACTCTTCCAATCCTTGTACGGACACCATGCCTTGTGCTTGGAGTGATTTAATGCGCTGAAATTGTCGTTCCGCGGCATCTAAGGATTGAGCAGCAGCGCGCAGCGATTCTTCGGCTGAATTCAGGTTGTCGCGCAAAACCGAACTGTCTAAGCTCACTAGCAAATCGCCTTTTCGAACAACCTCGCCATTTTCTTTGTGCACTTTAATGACCATGGCAGCGACTTCGGCCCGAAGATCGGCTCGAATTTCGGGTTGGAGAGACCCTGAAATGACAGGGCCAGTACCGTGCTCTGATGTGCCCAATTGCAAAACGTCTTCATTGCCTAAACTCAGTGCCACAGACTCAGCCGTTTTGTCAGCTTCAGAATCTGGTTTTTTACAGGCCACCATAGCGCTGCTAAGACCAAGGCAAAGAGCCACAGAAATAAGAGTGGAATTAGCAAAGGGAAAACGACCCGAAAGAGGGGAACGCATCATGGGAACTCCAACTACGAAAAAAGTTAACGTATTACATCACGAGTTTTCAATGGCTGACCTTTATAGGCTTGTACGAAGCGACCAAATCTCGGGAAAAAGAACCACGTCGAGCATCTTGCGCAAATAACTGACGCCACCTGTCCCCCCCGTTCCCTTTTTAAAACCAATGACCCGTTCAACGGTGGTCAGATGCCTGAATCGCCACAACCTAAAAGCGTCTTCTAAATCGGCCAATTCTTCGCCCAATTGATACAAATCCCAGTGCTGTTTGTGATTCCTATAAACCACCAGCCAAGCTTCTTCCACCTGGGCACTGGCTGTATAGGACTGCCGCCAGTCACGCTTAAGGTAGTCTTGCGGAATTGGCAATCCTTTGCGGGCTAGCAATTTCAGGCAAGCGTCATATAGGGAGGGTGCCTGATAGGCTTTTTCTACAATGGCATGCAAATCGGGTCGATGCGTGTGTGGCAGCAACATGGCGGAATTTTTATTGCCCATCGAGAATTCGATGCATCGGTATTGCCAGCTTTGAAAACCGCTTGATTGGGCCAGGTAAGGTCTGATGGCACTGTATTCGGGTGGTGTCATGGTGGCCAAAACATCCCAAGCATGAACCAGTTGCGACATGATTTGTGAAACACGAGCCAACATTTTGAAGGCATCGGGCAATTCATCATTGTCAATGTGTTGAATGGCGGCGCTTGTCTCATGCAACATGAGTTTCATCCACAACTCGCTGGTTTGGTGTTGCACGATAAACAACATTTCATTGTGATCTGGCGAATGCGGTTTCTGCGCGTTCAAAATGGCGTCCAGCTGTAAATAATCGCCGTAGCTCATCGATTGGCTGAAGTCGAGCGTGCCCTCGCTGGCGTTTGGACTAAAAGGGCATCCGGACATGGTGTACTTTCAAAGAACTAAGTGACGGTA
>CANNNB010000158.1 GCA_947505995.1 Comamonadaceae bacterium | reverse complement strand
GGTGTGATCAATGCCGGCGAAAATGAAGCGGCTGGTGTTGAAGCCATGAAGTTTTACGAAGTGGCCCCTAGCATCTTGATGACACGCCACGCCATTACCATTCGCCCACTTTGCTTCTCAGTAAAGACGTTGAAGAAATTACCTGCAGATTTACAAGCTGCCATCATCAAGGCAGGTAAAGAAGCTGGTGCCTATGGTCGTCAAATTGAGTCCTCTGAAGATCAGGCCAAGCTCGACAAATACGCCAAAGAAGGCAAATTAAAGCAAGTGCCTTTTACACAGCGTGCAGAAATGCAAAAACTGGTTGACCCTGTCATGGCCGCTTACGCTAAAGAAGTGGGCGCCGATGCCATTTTTGCCAAAATCAACAGTTTGAAATAAAACTGCATGAGGTAAAACGGGCAACCTCGGGTTGCCCGTTGTGTTTAATCTCTGGAAAACCAATGCAAAAAATACTTTCATTGATCGATCGACTGCTTCATTTTTTGCTCATTACCACCGTGTTGCTTTTGATCATTCCAGTCAGTCTTCAAATTTTTTCTCGTTTCACCGAATTGATTCCGCGGTACATGTGGACCGAGGAGATGAGTCGGTTCTTCTTTGTTTGGCTCATCATGCTAGGAGCCACTCTTGGCGTGCGCGAGCGTCTTCACTTCGATGTCGATTTTTTGCCTGAGCTTTCGCCCCGCGCAACCCATGTGCTTCTTCGTCTAAGCCAAACAGCTATGCTGGTTTTTTCTGCCGTCATTCTCTACTGGGGCATTGAGTTCACAAAGTTTGGCTGGAATCAAACTTCCGAGTTGGCAGAAATGCCTATGTGGTGGATCTTCATTGCATGGCCCATTGCCGGTTTTTTATGGATTGTTTTTATGCTAGATCACATTTTTAATGCGAGCGACATCAGCGAAAGTTCTAACCAGGGGTCCGTGATTTGAGCGCTTCACTTCTTTCGCCTTCAATGGCGGCACTTGTTCTTTTTGGCACTTTCTTTTTGCTACTGGCAATCCGTGTCCCTGTCGCCTTTGCGCTAGGACTCGCTGCTTTGCCTGTCCTCATTCTCGAACCTCGATTGTCTCCCATGGTCTTGTTCAATGAAATGTTCAAGTCTTACAACTCATTCATATTGTTAGCGGTCCCCTTCTTTCTGCTCACTGCCAATTTAATGAACAGTGGCGGAATCACAGAACGATTAATGCGCTTATCGCGCGCTTTGGTTGGCCACTTTCCAGGTGGTCTTGCACAGGTCAATGTGATCTTGTCGGTTTTCTTTGCAGGCATCTCAGGTTCATCAACTGCAGATGCAGCCAGCCAAGGTAAGCTTTTCATCGAGGCGCAGGTGAAGGAAGGCTATGACTTGTCTTTCTCTATTGCCATTACTGCAGTTTCTGCTGTGCTTGCCGTGATCATTCCGCCATCGATCTTGATGGTGGTCTGGGGTGGGGTTATTTCTACGTCCATCGGCGCAATGTACTTGGCCGGCATTGTGCCGGGTTTGTTGATTGGATTGGCCCAAATGGCCACGGTCCATGCCTATGCCAAAAAACGCAACTACCCCGTCTACCCTCGCGCAAATTTATCGGAAATATACAAGGCTGCCATTGTGTCCATTCCGGCCATGCTGACACCCGTCATCATTGTCGGCGGCATATTGATTGGCCTTTTCACAGCAACAGAATCTGCAGCTGTCGCGGTCTTGTATGCGGCCGTGCTGTCAATGCTTTTCTACCGCGAAATGAATTGGAAAAGTTTCATTGCAGCCATTGTGGACACAGGCAAACTCAGTTCAGTCGCTTTGTTTTGTGTCGGTACTGCATCGGTCTTTGGCTGGTTGCTAGCCTATTACCAAATTCCTAAAGCACTGCTGGCCAATGTGACAGACTGGGGGCTTGGTGTCATTGGCGTCGGCCTTTTAATCGCCGGCGCCTTTTTGGTTGTGGGCTGCTTCCTAGATGCCATACCAGCCATTATTATTGTCGGAACCACCTTGCAGCCATTGGCCGAATCAGTGGGCATGCACCCTGTGCACTTTGCCATTGTTGGTATTGTGTCTTTGGCCTTTGGTCTCATCACACCGCCCTATGGGATGTGCCTGATGATTTCGTGTGCCGTTGCCAAAGTACCTATCAGTTTTGCCATCAAAGACACCATGATCATGCTGATTCCCATGCTGGTGGTACTGATGGCCATCATTGTGTTTCCAGATATCGTGCTGTTTTTGCCGCGGTTTTTCTCGCCTGAAATGATCAAGTAATTCTGCAGTCTTGTATTTAGATTAATTTCAAAGATATTTTGTTTCAATCAATTTCACATGCCCACTTGTGCCTGTCCAATCGCTTAATCGGTACCCCTAAGTTCTACCCTCCTTGGGGTATGCCAATATCGACGACGAACTTCGCGTTCACAGTCCAATTGGTGAGGTTGCGAGCTTTGCCAATGAGCTGCCCCACAATCTGCAGATATCGACAAGGGCACGGCTAGAGACTCATAGCGTTGAACCACGCGAGACGCAGGGTGGCCATATCGATTTCGATAACCTGCTTGAACCACCGCCCATTGAGGCCTAAGGGCTTCAATGAAACCATTCGTAGAAGAGGTTTGACTGCCATGGTGGGGCACCAACAAAATATCGACTGGCTGCAAGGCTAAACGTTGAAGCAAAGCCAACTCTTGGGGCGCCTCGATGTCTCCGACCAGCAAGGCACTTGCCAAGCTTCGATCATGCGCATTTTTTGAAGAGGCCATTTGACTTGTATCTACTCTCAAAACACAGCTCAAGGCATTGGCGCCAGCCTGCTTGTTGTAATCGGAAAGAAGAGGGTGCAGCACTTCAAATTGAACACCATCCCAAACCCATTTTTCTCCAGCTATACAAGCGTGAACCGGGCGAATGATCGATAAAGGATGGCCAACTTCTACCGAGCTCCACAGTTCTGCATTCGGGTGTGCACGCAACACTGCGGGCGCACCGCCTGTGTGATCGGCGTCGCGGTGGCTTAGCATCACCCTATCCAACTTGACGCCCATTCGATTGAGCATCGGCACCAACACCCTTTGACCCGCATCGGAAGTTTCGGTGTAACTAGGCCCTGCGTCATAAAGCAAAGCATGATTGGCAGTTCTAAGCAAAACCGCGTTGCCTTGTCCAACATCGGCAAACCACAGGTCAAAATGACCCGCCTGTGGTCTTGGAACTTGCCATACAAAGATTGGCAACATGAACAAAAGCCCCCAGCAGCGCAATGCCCAGGGCCATGGTTGCAAAAGCAACAAGCCACCCCAAATGGCCAAGACCGCCAATACAAGCGGTGGCGTAGGCAAAAGCCAAACACTGCCTTGTAAACTGGCCAATAGCGTCAGCATTGCCATCAGGGGCTGAAGGGCCCAAGAAGCCAGCAGCCAAAGCGGTGGTGCCAACACACCCAAAATGGCAAGGGGCGTGACCACCCAAGTGACCCAAGGGATGGCGACCAAATTGGCAAAAAGGCCAACCCAAGAAACCTGTCCAAACAACAAAACTGCAAGCGGTGTCAACGCCACTGTGACCACCCATTGCTCTTTCAACAAGCCCTTCAATGACTGAAATACTTTGGCCATCAAATTAAGGCAGATGGAAGCAAACGCATTTTTTTGCTTCATTTCAGATTCAGCATCCTCCAACATATTGTGGTCAACAGGTTTCGATGAACCGCCGACCATCAAGACACCTACCGCAACAAAGCTCAACCAAAAGCCAGCCTGAAGCAAAGCCCAAGGATCAAATGCCACGACCACCCACAAAGCCAAACCAAGACTCCAAAAAGGTGGCCAACGCGCACCCATCGTTTGAAGCAAGCTGATGACCCAAAGCATGATGACTGTCCTTTGAGACGGCAAGCCCCAACCACTGAACAGCGCATACAGTGTGGCCATCAAGGCGCCCGCCAAAACAGCAGCGTGGGGCGCTGGCCAACGCAAACAAAGACGGCTTCCACGAGCGGCAGACGCACGCCAAAGTCCTCGCATAGCGCCCGCCATCACCCATGCAAACAAGGTAATGTGCAAACCCGAAATACTCATCAAATGTGCAACACCTGTAGCTCTGAAAAGATCCCAATCCGAGGTTTCAATGGCTGCCTGATCACCCATCACCAATGCCGAAATCACGCCGGCCTTGGACCGGCTTTGCGCATCGCCAGTCAACAGTTTGCGTTCAATTTCAGAACGAACGTATTGCCTAGCCTGTGCGACTGGATAAAGCCAGGACGCCTTGATTTTTTGAGGCACTTCGGAGCGTTTACCAGTGCTCACCGAACCTGTGGCCATGACCCCCTGCTCCCAGCGCCACAAAGCCTCATCAAAACCACCCGGATTGAGCGTGCCGTGAGGCGCTTTAAGGCGCACATTGAACTGCCATGTGTCGCCTGCTTTGAGATCAGCCCAATAACTGCCCGTCATCAAATCGCTAGAGTCTCTTTGAAACCAGGCCAGATCAACCCATTCAGGCACAACGACATTTTCAGATTGTTTGATGTCAAAAGCGGATTGAACCTGAAATCTGAATCTGACACTGATTGCGCTCTGCTGAGGCAATGAAGCAATGATCCCCACAAGCATGAGTTCTTTGCCCTCCGTTTGAGGATCGAGTCTTTGTTGAGCCTGCCAAAGACATCGGGCATTGACTAACGACAAGGCTAGCCCAAACGCAATCAAAGCACCCAAGAGACATTGAATGAAATGAGAATTTTTGTTGCGAAAAAACCATGCTAAGAAAGCAACTGATAAAACCAAACAACCTACTGTCGATACGAGAAAAAGAGACCATAGGCTGGCTTGTTGCAACTGAAGTACCGTTCCCAAAAGCCATCCACCCAAACACCAAGGCGCTGTCTTCAGCATGTAGAGCCTTTCTTTGTGGCCACCATGGCGCGGCTTTGGCCAGTTTAGGAGGCTTAAGCTGCAATTTCGATGCAGTCGATGTTGCGCTTACTTACATTGATGTTCATCTACGTGGCGCTGCACCACGATACTCACCATCGCTTGTTGCGATTTAGATGCAACCAACAACCATGAAGCTTGGTACAGTCTTGGTGAATCAGTGTCATCGTGGCACCTCTTTGACTCATACCCCTACCCTTTCCCATAACCCATCTGTACATCATGTCCATCTACAAACTTCTAGAAGAATTGCAAATCACATTGCCACCCGTTGCCACACCCGCGGCAGCCTACGTCCCCTTTGCCAGAACTGGCAATTTGGTTTTTTTGAGCGGTCATATTTCCAAAAAGAATGGACTCCCCTGGACTGGGCAGCTCGGCAAAACCATGCAAACTGAAGAAGGTAAAGCAGCAGCTCGAGCAGTGGCCATTGACTTGTTGGGCACCCTTCATGCTGCGGTCGGCGATCTGAACAAGGTCAAGCGAATTGTGAAAGTCATGAGTCTGGTCAATTCAACTTCCGAGTTCACCGAGCAGCACCTGGTGACCAATGGTTGCAGCGAGTTGCTGGGTCAGGTTTTTGGCGATGCAGGCGCGCATGCGCGAAGTGCCTTTGGGGTTGCCCAATTGCCCATGGGCGCATGTGTAGAGATTGAATTGATCGCAGAACTGGCCTAATTCAACAAAATTGCCACACTGCCTTTCTTTGCAAGTTTAAGGAAAGGCAATGCAACTATTGATGATTTTGAGAGGGAGAATGTGTATTTAAAAATAATTTGAATCACTTTTATTTATAATAATATTAAAT
>CANNNB010000157.1 GCA_947505995.1 Comamonadaceae bacterium | reverse complement strand
TTGGCGCCGGTGTTGTCGGCAACATCCAACCGAGTTTCTGTCTGAATCATTTCAATATTTCCCAACTTGCACCTTGTGCACCTTAGTCATCAGAACTTAATTAGCGCTTGTTCAGCGATTTAAAGCTTGACCACTCAAGGCACCAAGATCAGTCTTGGACCCGTCATCCACACCGCGAACCACTCGCAGTGCTTTTGTTTGGGTAGATAACTCCGCTTTTTTAGAAGCGAAGCCCGCGATTGTTACAACATTTTTGGGCTGTGTCAACACATTTGGCGGTCAAACATCAAAGAATTTGCATTTTTTGGAGCCAATACCGCCCTTTTTTGACCCTCAGGGCAGCTCAGATCGGGAGCTGATAGGTCTTTGCCAACGCTTCAAATTGCGCCAATTGGGGGGAAGCGCTGATTTCGGTGCTGAGTATGTGTGCAACTTGGGGCGCGACAGACAAAGCGGCGGCGGCATCTAGGAACAGCAGGCGATTTCGACGCGCCAACACATCCTCCACCGTTCGCGCATATTCGTAGCGTGCAGCAAACCGGACCATGGCCTCACTCAATTGGGGCGCAAGCCAATGGTCAGCGCCTGGCAATGTTTCGAGCAGTCCAGCGTCTGAGCCGTATCCTGCAACAGAACTGAAAACGTGGCCAGCGTTGGGGGCCAGGGCCTGAGCTTGTGATTTCTTCTGCCCCAACTTTGGCGAACCCCATAGCTTGGTGTGAAGTGTCGCATCTTCTGAGGTCAAGGAGATCATTTGCGCCTTGCGAATCGATTGCATCACATCGGCCGCCATAGCGCGGTAGGTGGTCCACTTGCCGCCCATGACACTGACCAGGCCATTTGATGCCACTTTGACCGAGTGCTCTCGACTTACGTTGTGAGTAGCGCCTTGTTCTTTTGCTTTTCCCTCGGTGCGCGCCAAGGGTCGAAGTCCCGCCCAAACACTGCTGACATCCGAGCGCAGAGGCACTTTGACCAAGTATTTGGCAGCTTCTTGCAATATTTGCTCAATTTCAGATTCAAGCGCCTGCGGCTCCCAATCGATTTGGGGTCTGGGTGTGTCTGTGGTGCCCAACAAAACTTTGCCCTGCCATGGCACTGCAAATAAAACTCGGCCGTCTTGGGTGTGCGGCACCAACAGGGCGGATGAACCCGGCCAAAACGAGGCATCAACGACCAAGTGAACCCCTTGGCTAGGCCTGACCGCCTGCGGCACTTTGGCATCGCTGGCATTGCCTGGCTGGGAGTGCAGCATGGCCTCAATTTGGTCGACCCAGACACCCGTGGCGTTGACCACGCAACGGGCTTTCAAGGAGCGCTCTTGGCCCGTCTCTGTGTCTTGGCAAGTAAGGCCTTTGATGCGGCCCGCTGGATATTCCGTGAGAAGGCCTGTGACGGGCATGTGGTTAAGCACGAGCGCGCCGTGGCAAGCTGCAGTGCGCGCCAAGGCCAAGGCCAAACGGGCGTCGTCAAATTGGGCATCCCAATATTCAACGCCGCCCACCAAATCCGTGATCCTCACACCAGGCAGCGCCAACAAGGTTTCTGCCTGATTTAACAAACGCGTGGGTCCAAGCCTGGCAGGCCCAGCCAGCAAGTCATACAACTTCAAACCCAAGCCATACAGCAATTGGTTTGTGCGCCGGTATGCGGGCATGACAAAGGGCATGGGATGGACCAAGTGAGGCGCATTCGAGAGCAAGTGTTGGCGCTCACGCAAGGCTTCCCAGACCAAGGGCAAATGGCCTTGAGCCAAATAACGAACTCCCCCATGGACCAATTTGGTAGAGCGAGATGATGTGCCTTTGGCAAAGTCATGGGCTTCCAAGAGCACCACCTTCAAACCGCGCACCGCCGCATCAACGGCTACGCCCAAACCTGTAGCACCCCCCCCAATGATGGCCAAGTCAAACTCTTGGGTATTGTCCAATTGCGCAAGCAACTGCGCCCTGTCCGTCAGCAAAGGGTTCATGCCATCTTCAGTCTTTGGCCCAAGAACGCGAACGGTCTACCGCCTCGCGCCAACGGGCATGGCCTGTGTGTTTTGCTTGTATGGCGCGCGCAGTGGTTTGCGGCACAAACTTTCGATCCGTCGACCATTGGGCAGTGATCTCATCAGCGCCCGCCCAAAAGCCAGTGGCAAGCCCCGCCAAATAAGCGGCGCCCAAAGCCGTGGTTTCTGTGACGCTGGCGCGCACCACCGGTACGCCTAAGGCATCAGCCTGCATTTGCATGAGCAAATTGTTTTGGCTGGCACCGCCATCCACACGCAGCTCGGTCAGTGCCAAGCCACTGTCTTTGGACATGGCCTCAAACACATCTGCCACCTGCCAAGCAATGGCCTCTAGTGCCGCACGTGCAATGTGCGCTTTGGTGGTGCCACGCGTCATGCCCACCAAAGTACCGCGTGCTTGGCCGTCCCAGTCGGGCGCACCCAAACCAGCAAACGCGGGTACCAAATAAACATCGCCCGTATGAGGCACGCTGGCAGCCAGAGCTTCCACGTCGCTGGCTTTTTGAATGATTTGCAAACCATCACGCAGCCATTGCACCGTGGCCCCGGCCATGAAGACAGAACCTTCCAGCGCGTATGCGGTTGAATGCCACAGCTTTGAAACAAGCTCTGGCCCTTGCCACGCCACCGTGGTGAGCAATTGGTTGCGGCTTTGAACCGGGACATGGCCGGTGTTCATGAGCATGAAACAGCCAGTGCCATAGGTGTTCTTGGCCATGCCTGGTGAGAAACAAGCCTGCCCAAACGTGGCCGCTTGTTGATCACCCGCCAACCCCGCAATGGGCACCGACACACCCAACAGATGCGCATCTGATTCGGCCAACACACCGCTGCTAGGTACCACCTGAGGCAGCAAAGAAGAGGGTATGTTGAATTGCTTGAGCAAGCTGGCATCCCAGGCTTGTGTGTGCAAGTTGAACAACATGGTTCGCGAAGCGTTGCTGGGGTCTGTGACATGAACTCGGCCCCCAGTGAGTTGCCAAATGAGCCACGTGTCGATGGTGCCAAATGCCAAATGGCCCTGCTCCGCCAGACGCCGAGCGCCTTTCACATGATCAAGGAGCCAAGCAATTTTGGTGGCGGAAAAATAGGCGTCTAAAACCAAGCCTGTTTTCTTTTGAATGCCTGCGGCCAAACCTTGGCTATTGAGGTTGTTACAAAGCCCAGCGGTTCGGCGATCTTGCCAAACAATGGCGGGTGCAATGGGCTGACCTGTTCTTCGGTCCCAAACCACGCTTGTTTCACGTTGGTTGGTGATGCCAATGCTCTGTATTTGAGAGGCAGAAACACGCGCTTTTTGCAGAACGTCTTGCATGACTTTTTTCTGCGTCTGCCAAATTTCAAGTGCGTCGTGCTCGACCCAGCCTGGCTTGGGAAAGTACTGTGTGAACTCTTGCTGAGCGCTGGCAACAGGCCGGCCATTGTGGTTGAACAGCACCGCCCTAGAGCTGGTGGTGCCCTGATCGAGTGCAAGGATGTACTTCATGTCCACAAGATTAACCGAAAGCTGTGCTCCGAAAAAGAGACAATAAGCCTAATTGGCCGAATCAGACAAAATAATTCATGCTTTGGACAGACCTCTTCAGTGGCCCCACTATTTTCCGAGAATGACTCATGACCGAATCGACTTCCATTGATTTCCAAAAAGTGCGATTGGCTTTTATTGGCGGTGGCAACATGGCCAGTGCCATTTTGGGCGGCCTCCTGCGAGAAGGCCTGGCGCCACAACAAGTCCTTGTAATTGAACCTTTTGCAGAAACTGCGGCCAAACTCCAACATGCATTCGGTGTCAGCGTGCACGCACAGGCCTCGGAGGTCTTGTTAGATTCAGAGTTGGTGGTTTGGGCTGTGAAACCTCAGGTCTTCAAAGAAGCGGCATCGCCTGTAGCCCATTACACGCAAAAGGCACTTCACTTGTCAGTGGCCGCAGGCATTCGAAGCGACAGCATTGCGCGCTGGCTACAAACCGATCGCGTGGTGCGCAGCATGCCCAATACCCCTGCCTTGGTAGGTCAGGGCATTACGGGTTTATTTTCCCGTGCAGGCGTATCGGTGAACGACAAACAGTTGGTTGAAAAGGTCTTGCAAAGCACTGGCGAATGGCTGTGGGTCAAACAAGAGTCAGACTTGGATGTGGTCACTGCTTTGTCGGGTTCTGGGCCCGCCTATGTGTTTTATTTTTTAGAGGCCATGACCGAGGCTGGGGTGCAAATGGGCTTGAGCCAACAACAGGCTTACCACTTGGCCAAGGCCACCTTTGGCGGCGCCACACATTTGGCGCGTCAATCGACTGATTCGCCTGAATTGTTGCGCCAGCGCGTAACTTCAAAGGGCGGCACCACCTATGCGGCACTCACTTCCATGGCAAAGGACCATGTGAAAGAAGCATTTGTGAAAGCCATGCTGGCAGCCCAAAAACGCGCAAGCGAATTGGGCGATGAGTTTGGCAAAGACTAATCAGTAGTAGCTCAGAGGTAGCTCAGTGCCACGCCCACAAAGGCGGCAAAACCCACCCAATGGTTCAAGCGAAATGCCTTGAAACATCCGTCACGCGTTCGGTCTTTAATCAGCAAAAAATGCCACGCCGCTTGAAGTGAAGCAGCGGCTAAGCCTGCCAACAAAAAAGGCTTGTCGGCTGCATCGAGCACCACACCCCAAATACCAACAAAGGCGGCATAGAAAAACATGACGGCCGCCACATCCCACTGACCCAAAGTGATGGCAGAAGTTTTCATGCCAATTTTCAAATCGTCGTCGCGGTCAACCATGGCGTACTCAGTGTCGTAGGCCAAGACCCAAAATAAATTGCCCAGCAACAAAACCCAAGCCAGCCCAGGCACTTCGCCTGTGACTGCAGCAAACGCCATTGGAATGCCGAAACTAAATGCCACACCCAACACAGCCTGCGGCATGGCCACAACACGTTTGGCATAGGGGTAGAGAAAGGCCACGGCGAGGGCCAAGCAAGACCAAGCCAATGTTTCTCTTCGAAGGGTGAGCACCAAACAGAATGCAAGCCATGCCAATACGGCGCCAACAGCCAAGGCTTCTTTGACGCTGATTCGGCCACTTGTGACTGGCCGATCTGCAGTCCGTTTGACATGCTTGTCAAACTCTCGATCGGCCACGTCGTTCAAACAACAACCCGCACTGCGCATGAGGATGGTGCCCAGCGTGAAAACAATCAGCAAATGCCATCCTGGAAATCCACCCGACGCCACCCACAAAGCAGACAGCGTTGGCCACAGCAGCAAGAGCCAACCGGCAGGTCGATTCCAACGAATGAGGTCTAAATACAAACTTATTTTTTCACGCATGCGATCACAAGCTTCCTCAATTTAAGCAACGCTGATGGCCATCATGACAAACGCGTTACACCGGGCAACTCACACGCATAAATGGCGTTGCGAAGTGCGGCAATGGCCTCATAGCGCGTGAAGCTTTTACGCCAAACCAAAACCACGCGGCGAGTAGGAGGTAGGCCTCCGGCTTCATCGACGATAGGCAAGTAAGCAATATCGGGATCTTCGTGTTTTTTTCGCTTGGGTTCTTTGGCAATTGCCTCAGCAGGCACCGACAAGCGCGGCACCAAAGTGACGCCCATGCCGGCCGCCACCATGTGCTTGATGGTTTCCAACGAAGAGCCTTCAAAGCTTTTTCGAATGCCTTCTGCGTTGCTAGAAAACCTTGCAAACTCTGGGCACACTTCGAGTACATGGTCTCTGA
>CANNNB010000156.1 GCA_947505995.1 Comamonadaceae bacterium | reverse complement strand
CCTGGCCCCCAAGTGATGACCAGCAACCCAGAGTTGTTTTGGGGTCTGATTGCCTCCATGTGGCTCGGCAATGCCATGCTGATCATCTTGAACCTGCCGCTCATTGGCATGTGGATTAAATTGCTAACAGTGCCTTACCGTTGGTTGTTCCCAGCCATTATTTTGTTCTGTGCCATTGGCGTGTACTCCACCAACAACAACACCTTCGACATCTGGATGGTGGGTGCGTTTGGTGTCATTGGTTATACGTTCATTAAATTGGGTATGGAACCTGCGCCCCTGCTTTTGGGATTCATCTTGGGCCCCATGATGGAAGAGAACTTGCGCCGAGCACTGTTGCTGTCTCGCGGTGACTGGTCTGTGTTTGTCACGCGTGGTTTGTCTGCCAGCTTGTTGGCGGCAGCGGCTGTGTTGCTCATCATCGTACTCTTGCCTTCTGTGCAGTCCAAGCGCAAGGAAGCCTTCGTCGAAGAATAAGCCTGCAGTTTTGCAGATCTCCAAACGGCACCTTCGGGTGCCGTTTTTCTTGATGTGAGCGGTCTTTTCCCCCTTGTGACATTGAGTCAAAAATTTCCTGACACAATGAGACTTTGAATGTGCCTTTGGATTTTTATCATGCCCCACACAAGCAGTTTCAAGCGCCGCCAATTTGTAGCCATGACTTGGGGAGCTAGCTTGCTCTCATCTCTCGCATTGAGTGCATCTCCGTTGCTGGCACAAGCTCAATCTTCGGCTTCAGGGTACCCCGCCAAGCCCATTCGCTTAGTGGTTCCGTTCCCCGCCGGCGGCGCCACCGATATTTTTGCCAGAACCTTGTCCCAAAAACTGGGGGAAAAAATAGGGGCTACTGTGGTGGTCGAAAACAAGCCTGGTGCTGGTGGCACCTTGGGCTCTGACTTGGTGGCCAAATCTTCCGCCGATGGTTATACATTGCTGCTGGCCACCTCCAGCACGCACTCTATCGGGCCGAATTTAAATCCCAAGATGCCCTACGACGCTGTGCGCGATTTCACGCCCATTGGCCAAGTTGGCAACGCACCGAGCATCATGTTGGTGCCCAACAGTTCACCGGCTAAAACCATTCAAGAGTGGATCGAGTTTGCCAAGAAAAATCCAGGCCGCTTGAACTACGCTTCTAGTGGCAATGGCACCATTGTTCAACTGACTGCTGAGTTGTTCAAATCACAAGCGGGCTTGTTTGTGGTGCACATTCCTTACAAAGGTACAGCACTTGCCATGCCCGACTTAATCAGTGGCAGCGTAGATGTTTTGTTTGATTCATTGCCCACTGGTTTGCCGCATGTGAAAGATGGCCGCCTGCGCGCTTTGGGCGTCACATCTGCGCAAAGAACCAACATGGCGCCAGGTTTGCCAGCCATCGCTGAAGTTCTTCCTGGCTACGAATCTACCACCTGGTTTGGACTTTTTGGCCCCCAAGGATTGCGTCCTGAAGTTGTGGCGCGCGTCAACACAGCGGCCCTGCAAGCTTTGGCCGATCCCGAGGTAAAGGACAAATTGCAACGCTTGGGCATTGAAGCCATTGGCACTTCGCCAATGCAATTCACCACCATGCTGGCTTCAGAATCAGCCAAATGGAAAAGAATCATCACCGAACGCAAAATAACTTTGGACTAAATCATGAGCTTCGATTTCAGCACCCCTTACTCGTCTGCTCGCCTGCCTTTGTTCGCGCGAAACATTGTGTCAACCTCTCACCCACTGGCTGCTCAAGCGGGTTTGCGCATGATGCTCAAGGGCGGCAATGCCGTAGATGCGGCCATTGCTGCAGCAGCAGCCATGACCATCACAGAGCCCGTCAGCAACGGATTAGGCTCTGATGCATTTTGTATTTTGTGGGACGGCAACAAACTGCATGGTCTCAATGCATCTGGTCCTGCACCACAGGCTTGGACTCCAGAGTACTTCCACAACAAATATGGCCAAGATGCCGTCAACCCGCCCAAGCGCGGATGGGACTCTGTCACAGTCCCTGGCGCAGTAGGTGCATGGGCGGCCATGAGTGAACGATTTGGTAAATTGCCTTTTGCCGATCTCATGGAGCCAGCCATTGAAATAGCAGAGCGCGGTTACTTGATGCCTGTGGTGGCGCAACAAAAATGGGATGCGGCTACGCCCCTGCTGCAATCTTTGCCTGGTTTTGCCGAAAGCTTTTTGCCATGGGGCCGTGCGCCGAATGTGGGTGAGTTGTTCCAATTCAAAGTAGCTGCCAAGGGACTGAGAGCCATTGCTGAAACCAAAGGCCGTGCTTTTTATGAAGGCGAAATTGCACAAGCCTTGGTGCGCTTTTCAAAACAACATGGTGGTGCCATGTCGCTGCAAGATTTGGCTGCATATCGACCCGAATGGGTTGAGCCCATTGCTCAAAACTACCGTGGCTATACCTTGCACGAAATTCCGCCCAATGGCCAAGGCATTGCGGCACTCATTGCTTTGGGCATTTTGGAAAACTTCGACATTGCCAGCATGAAGGTCGATGGCATTGATTCTCAACATTTGCAAATTGAAGCCATGAAGTTAGCCTTTGCCGACGTTTACCGCTATGTGGCCGATCCTCGCTACATGGAAGTCACACCGGCGCAAATGCTTGACCCAGCCTATTTGAAGAGCCGCGCCAATCTGATTGACATGAAGAAGGCGCAAGATTTCAAAGCTGGCAATCCTGTGAAGGGCGGCACCATTTACCTCACAGCAGCCGATGAAAACGGCATGATGGTGAGCTTCATTCAAAGCAACTACATGGGCTTTGGGTCTGGTGTGGTTGAACCTACTTTTGGTGTCAGCTTGCAAAACAGAGGTTTTGGTTTCAGTACCGATTTGAAAGGTGCCAATGCTGCCAATTTGGTCGCGCCAGGTAAGAAACCCTTCCAAACCATCATTCCTGCATTCCTCACGCAAAACGGACAACCTGTCATGAGTTATGGCGTGATGGGAGGCAACATGCAGCCTCAAGGGCATATGCAAACCTTGGTGCGCATGCTTGACTATGCTCAAAACCCGCAAACGGCTTGTGACGCACCGCGCTGGCGCTACAACGCGGGCTTGTCTATCAATGCCGAATCCAATATGGACAGCAACACCGTTCAAGGCTTGAACGATTTGGGCCATGAGCTTGAAGTGATCAATGACTCTTACCAAGACTTTGGTGCTGGTCAATTCATTTGGCGAATGGGTGACCCCAAAGTACAGGGTTATGTTGCTGCTTCCGATCCAAGGCGTGATGGGCAGGCGGTTGGTTTCTGAAGCCAACCCAAGCGACACAATTTTTCTTGGGTTTGTTAATTAATTTTGACCAGAGTGGTCTTAGGTTTTTGAAGGAGTCATCATGGATTTAGGCATCAAGGGCAAGTGGGCTTTGGTAGGCGGCGCAAGCAAAGGTTTAGGCTGGGGCTGTGCACGTGCACTGGCCTTAGAAGGTGTCAATGTGGTGATGGTGGCGCGGGGTGCAGAAGTGTTGAACCAAGCAGTGACAGATTTGCAAAAAGAAGCGCCCGGCGTAAAGCTGCTGCCAGTGGCGGCTGACATCACCACGGAAGCTGGCCGAGCCGCTTTGTTTTCTGTGGCCAGTGGCCCTGGTAAAGACTTTGACATTGTGGTGACCAACGCAGGCGGCCCACCCCCTGGTGACTTTCGCAGTTGGGACCGCGAAGCTTGGATCAAAGCCTTGGACGCCAACATGCTCACGCCCATTGAAATCATCAAGGCCACTGTCGATGGCATGGCGGCAAGGGGCTTTGGCCGTATCGTGAATATCACCTCAAGTTCAGTCAAATCGCCCATTGACATTCTGGGCTTGTCCAATGGCGCAAGAAGTGGCTTGACAGGTTTCGTTGCAGGCGTTGCGCGCACCAAAATTGCAGCGCAAGGTGTCACCATCAACAACATCTTGCCTGGCAAATTTGACACGGATCGAATTCGCAGCACTGTGGAAGTTATGTCGCAAAAGACAGGTAAGTCAGTCGCTGAAATTCGCGCGCAACAACAAGCGCTGGTGCCGGCTGGCCGTTACGGTACACCGCAAGAATTTGGCTCGCTGTGTGCATTCATTTGCAGCCAACAGGCTTCTTACATTACCGGCCAAAACTTTTTGACCGATGGTGGCGCCTATCCAGGCACGTACTGATTCAGCGCCTGGAAGAAACCAAAATACCACTCACGATGAGGCCAAAAGCCACAACGTGATAGATCTTAGGCAGGTCGCCTAAAAAAACAGTCGACATGATGGCGGTGAACAGCGGTGTGAGGTTGGAAAAGAAGCCCGCCACCGCTGGCCCCGCAGTTTGCACGCCCAAGCCCCAGCATCTGTAAGCCAGCACCGCCGGACCGATGGCCACAAAGGCCAGCGCCGCATAAAGGGGTTGACCCCAAGTAATGTGCGCATCGGTAAGCGCCCATTCGGCGCCTGTAAACATGCCCGCCCAGCCAAGCCCAAATACCACCTGTGCCATGAGAAAGGCTGCCCAATTGCTTCGAATCTCGTCGGGTTCGTTGCGCTGCGTTAAGAGCCAGCTGTAAAGTGCCCAGCAGGCAGTGGCCAGCAAAATATAAATGTCGCCAATCACAAAGCTCACTTGCAGCAGTTGCTCTGCATCGCCGCGCGACAAAACTACCAATACACCCGCAATGGAAAGTACGGCCCCCAGCCACTGAGCACGCCGCACAGGCGTCTTAAATAGCAAGGCGCCGATGGCCAGCATGAAAACGGGGGTGCTGGCCGCCACCAGGGTCACATTCAAGGGCGTGGAAGTTTGAAGGGCTAAATACTGAAGTGCGTTGTAGCACCCCACGCCCAACAAACTTAGCAATGCAAAACGGCGCCAGTAGGGCCAGAGAGGGCTGCTAGGTTTAAGCAAATGCCACGCTAAGGGCAGTAGGATAAAAAAAGCAATTACCCAACGCAAAAAATTGAGGGTGATGGGCGGTACCAAATCACTCACCAACCGGCCTACCACGGCGTTGCCCGCCCAAAGCAGGGGCGGAACGGTGAGCATGAGCGCAGTGCCAAACGAGAGTTTTTGTGTCATGACCGAGACTTTAACGGCAACGCAAGCCTTGTGTTGTCACGCAGGGTCATTGAATTCGTGGCAAAGTAGCGGTCAAAGTAATTTTGGCTTACTCGCCAAACACACCTCAATTTTCATTTTCTAGGAGAAACGCATGAGCTTAGCTGTCCAAATCGACCAAAACGGTGGCCCAGAACAACTCAAATTGGTTGACGTAACAGTGGGTCAGCCCGGTCCTGGCGAAATTCGCATCCGTCACAAAGCCATTGGCTTGAACTTCATTGACGTTTACCAACGCAGCGGCCTGTATGCCTTGCCCATGCCTTTGAAGTTGGGCATGGAAGCCTCAGGCATTGTGGAAGCTGTGGGCGAAGGCGTGACACACCTCAAGGTCGGCGATCGTGCCGCTTATGCCAGCCAACCCCCAGGCAGCTACTGCGAAGAGCGTGTGATGCCTGCCAAATGCGTTTGCAAGCTGCCGGATGACATTTCTTTTGAAACCGGCGCAGCCATGATGCTTAAGGGCCTCACTGCCCAATACCTGTTGATGAAGACGCGCCCTGTTGAAGGCCTGCAGGCTGGTGACCATGTGTTATTTCATGCGGCTGCTGGTGGTGTGGGTCTCATTGCTTGCCAATGGGGCAAGGCTTTAGGTTTCAACATGATTGGTACGGCAGGCTCAGATGCCAAATGTCAAATTGCCTTGGCCAACGGCGCAGAGCAT
>CANNNB010000155.1 GCA_947505995.1 Comamonadaceae bacterium | reverse complement strand
GGCCGCATCATCGTTCAACCTTTCTCTTGGGGCTGGTATTTCCAAACAGCCAAGGCTTGCAAACTCTATGACTTCACACGCGAATGCTGGACCGATTTTCAGGGCCACATGACCAGCCCTGTGCGCGGCAATTTGCCTGCCAAGCCTTAAGCCTTTTCAACGCGGCCTGAAGGTCGATTCAGATGCAAAAAAACGCTTCTCTCGAAGCGTTTTTTCATTCTGCGCGGCGCGACAAGATTTCAAAGGCGGGCAATGTTTTGCCTTCCAAGATTTCTAAGAACGCACCGCCACCCGTAGAGATATAGCCCACTTGTTTTTCAATGCCGTACTTGGCAATGGCCGCCAAGGTATCGCCGCCGCCAGCAATGCTGAAGGCTTTAGATTCGGCAATGGCGTGCGCAATGACGCGCGTGCCGTTTTCAAACGCGGCAAACTCAAACACGCCCACAGGGCCGTTCCAAACAATGGTGCCGGCCTGTTTGAGTTGCGCCGCCAGCTTAGCTGCTGTTTTGGGGCCAATGTCTAAAATCAAATCGTCGTCGGCCACCTCTGTGGCCTTCTTGACGGTGGCCACAGCGTCTGCTGAAAAAGTTTTGGCGGTGACCACATCGGTCGGAATGGGTACTTCAGCGCCACGTGCTTTCATGATCGCAATCACGGCGCGCGCTTCATCTAGCAAGTCAGGCTCAGCCAAACTCTTGCCAATCTTCAAGCCTGCCGCCAACATAAAGGTGTTGGCAATGCCGCCGCCCACAATCAGTTGATCCACCTTGTCGGCCAAGCTCTTCAAAATGGTCAGTTTGGTAGACACTTTGCTGCCGGCCACAATGGCTGCCAAGGGACGCGCTGGGTGCGCCAGCGCTTTGGTAATAGCGTCAATTTCTGCAGCCAACAAAGGGCCTGCACATGCTACTTTGGCGTACTCAGCAATGCCGTAGGTGGTGCCTTCTGCGCGGTGCGCCGTACCAAAGGCATCGTTGACAAAAATATCGCAGAGCGCGGCCATTTTTTGAGCCAGTTCTGGGTCGTTCTTTTTCTCGCCTTTGTTCACACGGCAGTTTTCAAGCAAGACCACTTGGCCCGGGGCCACTTCAACACCCCCGACCCAATTGGCTTTCAAGGGCACATCGCGGCCCAGTATTTCTGCAAGGCGTTTGGCAACTGGTGCCAGCGAATCTTCTGGCTTGAACTCGCCCTCTGTGGGACGTCCCAAGTGGCTCGTTACCATGACAGCTGCGCCAGCATCTAGGGCCATTTGAATGCAGGGCACCGAGGCGCGAATGCGCGTGTCTTCTGTGATGTCGCCGGCATCGTTTTGCGGCACATTCAAATCGGCGCGAATGAAAACACGCTGGCCTTTGACTTTGCCTTGTTGGCACAAATCTGAAAAACGAATGACGTTCATGAAAGTTCTCTTGAAGGGGGAGGCAGATCTAACAACAAGTTAGGTGTCTAGGAGCAAGGGCAATTTTAGACTGGCCAGCTTGCGAAAACTTCAGTACCGCTTTCGTCACATTTCTGCCCTGCTGTGCATGAAGTTACCAACCCAACATTAAGTGCAATGGCAAGAAGGTCAGCATGCCCGCCACAATGGTCAGCAACACATTGCGGCGCCAGAAATAAACAGCAGCACCCGCTGCAGCGCCCATCCACCTGGCATCCATCCAAGTGTGCAAAAACTGTCCTTGCTGCATCAAAATCTCGGGCAAGACCACCGCAGCCATGGCCGCGATGGGTGCATATTGCAAACCGCGCTGAGCCCAGCCAGGCAAGGTCCATTCTTCGCTTGAGAAGAAGAAAAAACTGCGTGTGATGACAGTCACACCCGTCAAACCAAGAATCACTGCCAACGTCCAAAAATCAGTGCCTTCGAAATAGCTCATGCCACTTGCCCTTCACGCGTTTTTTGAAAACGCTCCAGGCTCATGCTCAAGACTACGGCCACGCCAATGGCAATCACGATGTTCAATTTCAAGGGCAAGTGATAAGCAGCAATAGCGGTTCCAGCAGCCACAACCGCCGCAAAAATTCGCATGCGTGTGCTGGCCAGCGAACACAAAATGCCGACCAAGCACAAGGTGCCCGCAAAGCCCAAGCCCCAAGACGTTGGGATGATGTTGGCCAAGAAAATGCCAAAGAAGCTGGCCACCATCCAACTCACCCATACGATGCCCGTGTTGCCCGCCAAGGACGCCGCTTGCTTCAATTGATCTGTAGCGTCATTGCTTGGATTTGCAAATCGCCGTATGAACAACACATAACTGATGTCGGTGGTGAGGTAGCCATGCAGCATTCTTTCAAGACGTGGCAAATGCATGAGGTATTTGCGCAGATGCAAACTGAAAACCATGAAGCGCAAGTTCACACAAAAGCCCGTGGCCAAAATGACCCAAACAGGCGCTCCCGCCACAATCAACGGCAAGACTGCCAACTGAGAGCTGCCCGCATAAACAAGCAGCGTCATGGCAAGGGCTTCGAACACACTCAAGCCCGAGTTCACCATGGCCACGCCCGTCATCAAGCCCCACGCAGCAACACCAGGTACTTGTGGCGCCAAGTCACGCACACCTTCCATGAAGGCAGGATGCCTGTAATTTTCAGCTTTGAAAAACATCACCCACTTGCCCATTGAAACTGCGTACAAAGTCTGAAACGGCTTGCCTTTTGCCACCTGGCTTTTGCAATTGCGTTAAACACAAAACACCCTCACCGCAAGCAACACGCAGGCCTTCTTCGCCCAAGCCAATCAGCGTCCCAGGTGCGTTTTGATTTGAGTCCGTATGCGCTTGTGTCTCAGCGTGCGCTTGCCAGACCTTGATCACCTCGCCATTGAGTTGAAATGTCATTCCCGGAAATGGATCAAACGCGCGCACACGTTGTGCCAGAAGGTGCGCCATTTGTGTCCAATCAATGGCTGCCTCTGCTTTTTCAATTTTGTGGGCATAGGTCACACCCTCAAGAGGCTGCTTGACTGGTTTGAAGTGACCTGCTTGCGAGAGTGCAGTGACAATCATTCGCGCACCGATCTCAGCCAACTTGTCGTGCAAACTGGCCGTGGTGTCTTGGGCGCTGACAGGACATCTTTCTTCTATCAACATGTCACCCGTATCAAGTCCCGCGTCCATTTGCATGATGGTTACACCAGTTTCAGCATCCCCTGCTTCAATGGCACGGTGAATGGGTGCAGCACCACGCCATCTGGGCAGCAGCGAGGCATGAATATTCAGGCAGCCATAGCGCGGTACATCCAGGACCCACTGAGGCAAGATCAAGCCATAAGCCGCAACCACCATGACGTCAGCTTGGGCATTTGAAATGAAAGCTTGAGCCGCTTGGGCTTCATCCGAATACTTGCCATCCAATTTCAAGCTGTGCGGCTGTTCAACGGTCAGTCCCTTTGACAGCGCAAATTGTTTCACGGCCGAAGCTTGCAGCTTCATGCCTCTACCCGCCGGCCTGTCGGGTTGAGTCAAGACACCTGCGATGTCATGTCCTGCCGCATGCAGTGCGGCCAATGCGCTGCGGGCAAATTCGGGCGTGCCCGCAAAAATCACGCGCATACAAATTCTTTCAATGTAGGTTTAAGCGTCTTCTTTTTGGGCTTTAAGCATTTTGGTCTTGATGCGATTGCGCTTTAAAGGTGACAAGTATTCAACAAAAACCTTGCCCATCAAATGATCCAACTCGTGTTGTACGCAGACAGCCATCAGGCCTTCAGCTTCAATTTCGCGCACATGACCATGTTCGTCGGCAGCCTTGACCTTCACAGCCACCGCGCGCTCAACGCCATCGTAAATGCCGGGCACTGACAAGCACCCCTCTTCGCCTTTGACGCGTTCATCACTGTACCAAGTGATTTCTGGGTTGACCAATACCGTGGCATGGTTGCGCTCTTCAGACGTGTCCAACACCACCAAGCGCTGGTGCACATCGACTTGCGTTGCAGCCAAGCCGACGCCCTGCGCCTCGTACATGGTCTCAAGCATGTCCGCCACAAGCTTGCGCAACTTCTCGTCGAACACCGTCACGTGAGTTGCCACCTTGTGCAGGCGGGGGTCTGGGTAGCAAAGGATGTTTAAAAGTGCCATGGTCGTTAATTCAGCAATATCTCTATTTTCGCCAATTTGAAGAAGCCTTGTCGAAGAGACGAATCGTACCCAAAATCAGCCTCCCCTCATCTGTCGGGCATTGTTTAGGAAAAAAATGGTTTCGTCTCGAGAAAGTCTAAAGGCTTGGCTGCGTTTGAGCCTGACGCCAGGTGTGGGCAACATCACAGCGCGCGCCTTGTTGCTGCGGTATGGTTTGCCAGCGGCCATCTTTGAACAAAGCGCTTCTGAGCTGCAGACCATTGTAAGCGGCACCCTTAGCCAACAACTTCGCCTAGTACCCTTGGGCTTAGATGAAGCTTTAGAGACCACCTGGGAGTGGCTGCAAACGCAGACCCCTCTGAGTTCGGCCAAGTTCGTGCGCAAGCGCCTTCTCACCTTGGCCGATGCCGACTATCCCAGCAGCCTCATGTTGACACCCGACCCGCCCTGTTTGCTTTATGTACTAGGGCAAACACAGCACCTGCATTTGCTTAGCCAAGCCGACAACAAAGCACCAAGTGCACTTGCCGTGGTTGGTAGCCGTAACCCCACGCCACAAGGCCGTTTGAATGCACACGACTTTGCAGTCCACTTGGCACAAGCCGGCCTCACGGTGGTGTCTGGCTTGGCCTTGGGGGTTGACACAGCAGCGCACCAAGGCGCTTTAAAAGGTGGCAACGCCCATCATCCCTTGCACACGATAGCCGTTGTGGGCACTGGTTTGGACCGCGTTTATCCATATCAAAATCACGCCTTGGCCTTAGAGATAGCAGCAAATGGTTTGTTGATCAGTGAATACCCATTGAACACGCCGCCCATCACATCCAATTTCCCAAAACGCAATCGCCTTATTGCTGGCTTGTCGCAGGGTTGCTTGGTGGTGGAAGCTGCCACGCGTTCTGGTTCACTCATTACCGCAAGGCAAGCCTTGGATTTGGGCAAAGAGGTGTTTGCCATACCGGGCTCCATTCACACCACTGTCGCCAAAGGTTGCCATGACCTCATCAAACAAGGTGCCAAGTTGGTTGACTGCGCACAAGATATTTTGGAAGAATTGAAAGACCTGCCCGATGTTCAGTGGCCTAGCGCAGAAACACCCGCTTCATTGGGCCCATCTGGCAATCTCGAGCCCTTGCTTGCAACTGCACAGGTCGGCACTTCAGCTTTGAAGGTGCTTGACTATTTGGGACTAGACCCTGTGGGACTCGATGAGCTTCAACTGCGAAGTGGCTTAAGCACGTCGCAGTTGCAAGCCGAGTTGTTTCAATTGGAATTGAACGGCGCATTAGGCCGATTGCAAGGCGGCCTTTATCAAAAACTCAAGCAAAGGCGTTAAGCCCTTTTCTTAAACCTCGTCTTTAAACCACGGCGCCAGAGTTGGGGTCGTCTGGGTCTTCGTCTTTTTTGGGTGCAGCTTTGATCAAGTCCTCACGCCTAATACCCAACCACATGGCAATGGCCGCAGCCACAAACACGGAAGAATAAATACCAAACAAAATGCCGATGGTCAGCGCCATGGCAAAGTAGTGCAAGGTCTCACCACCAAACAGCAACATGGAAAGCACCATGATTTGCGTTGAGCCGTGGGTAATGATGGTTCGGCTGATGGTGGACGTGATGGCGTTGTCAATGATTTCCACTGTATTCATCTTGCGATATCGCCT
>CANNNB010000154.1 GCA_947505995.1 Comamonadaceae bacterium | reverse complement strand
GTTTGATAAGTCCCTCGGACCAAATCAGGCAACCCCGCATTCAAAGAAACCTCGTTGGCTTGCGCGTTAAGTGCAGTTGATGTGACGGCTGCTTCATCGATGTCTACCGCGTCAATTTGCTCGGCCCCAAATTTGGCAGCGCCAATGGCCAAAATACCCGATCCACATCCGTAGTCCAACACCCGCTGGCCCTTCAGGTCATGCGTTGCAATCCAGCGCAAGCACATGCGGGTGGTGGGGTGTGTTCCGGTACCAAACGCCAATCCCGGGTCTAATCGAATGATTTCGCGCGCATGAGCGGGCGGCTTGTGCCAGGTGGGCACAATCCAAAATTCTGGGGTGATTTCAACAGGTGCAAATTGCGATTGCGTCAAACGCACCCAGTCTTGATCGGGCACTGCCTGCACGGAGATGACTTCACAGGCGGCAAAAAAATCTTGCGCCGCCAACAAGAGGGCCGCTTCGCGCGCTTCCTCTTCTTTGGCAAACAGGGCCACCACTTTGGAGCGTTGCCAGCCTTCTTTGGGGGGCGGCATACCAGGCTCGCCAAACAAAGCTTGTTCGTGCTCAGTTTCTGCGTCAGCATCTTCGACCGAAACACTCAAGGCGTCCAAGGCCTCAAGGGCTTCACTCAAAACATCGACACAGTCTTCGGGGCACAACAAGTTAAGTTCAAACATGCTTAACCTTTGCGGTGACGCAACCACTCTTCCAAGTAATGAATGTTGGTGCCACCATTGAGAAACTTGGCATCTCGCAGAATTTCACGGTGCAAAGGAATGTTGGTGCTGATGCCTTCAATCACGGTTTCGGACAAGGCGGTTTGCATGCGTGCGATAGCTTGCTCTCGGGTGTCGCCGTGGGCAATGATTTTGCCAATCATGGAATCGTAATTGGGCGGTACAAAATAGTTGTTGTAGACATGCGAATCGACGCGTATGCCAGGCCCGCCCGGTGGGTGCCAAGTGGTGATGCGGCCAGGTGAAGGTGTGAATTTGAAGGGGTCTTCGGCATTCACACGGCATTCGATGGCATGACCTCGAATTTGAATTTGACGCTGGGTGAATGGCAACTTTTCGCCAGCAGCCACCATGATTTGAGTTTTGACAATGTCAATGCCAGTGACCCACTCGGTGACCGGATGCTCAACCTGAACGCGAGTGTTCATTTCAATGAAGTAAAACTCGCCGTTTTCATACAAAAATTCAAAGGTACCAGCACCGCGGTAGTTGATTTTTTTGCAAGCTGCCACACAGCGCTCACCAATTTTGTCTATCAATTTGCGAGGAATGCCAGGCGCTGGCGCCTCTTCCAATACTTTTTGGTGGCGCCGCTGCATAGAGCAATCGCGCTCGCCCAAGTAAACCGCATTCTTGTGCTTGTCAGCCAAGATTTGGATCTCAATGTGGCGGGGATTTTGCAAATACTTTTCCATGTAGACCGCAGGATTGCCAAACGCAGCACCCGCTTCGGCCTTGGTCATTTGCACGGCATTGATAAGGGCCGCCTCGGTGTGCACCACTCGCATGCCGCGGCCACCGCCGCCACCGGCCGCCTTGATGATGACGGGGTAGCCAATGCTTTTAGCAGTTCGCCGAATGACGATGGGATCGTCAGGCAACTCTCCCTCAGACCCAGGCACACACGGCACGCCCGCTTTGATCATGGCCCGCTTGGCAGATACCTTGTCGCCCATGATGCGAATGGATTCAGGCGTTGGGCCAATGAATTGGAAGCCACTTTTTTCGACCCGTTCGGCAAAGTCTGCGTTTTCACTCAAGAAGCCGTAGCCCGGGTGAATGGCTTCCGCATCAGTGACTTCTGCTGCCGATATGATGGCCGGCATGTTAAGGTAACTGAGACCAGAGGCTGCAGGGCCAATACAAACCGCCTCTTCAGCCAACTTCACATACTTGGTTTCGCGATCGGCCTCTGAGTAAACCATGACCGCTTTGATGCCAAGTTCGCGGCATGCGCGCTGAATGCGCAGGGCAATTTCCCCACGGTTGGCAACCAGAATTTTCTTGAACATAACAATACCGGTGAATTATTCGATGATGTACAAGGCTTGACCGTATTCCACAGCCTGACCGTTTTCACACAAGACCTGTTTCACAGTGCCTGTTTTGTCGGATTCAATTTCGTTCAAAATCTTCATGGCTTCAATGATGCAAAGGGTGTCACCCTCTTTGACGCTGTCGCCCACTTGGACAAAGGGCGCTGCGCCTGGGCTGGAAGATCGGTAGAAAGTGCCCACCATGGGCGACTTCACTGTATGACCAGCGGCAACAAGTTCGGCTGCGACTGCAGCGGCAGTGACTGCGGCAGCGTCGGCAATTTCGGCGGCTGTGGGGGCTACAACTGGCGCAGCGGCCAATGCTGGCGCTGCTGGCATCATGACTTGATGGTTGACGGCATGAGCGCCAGAGGGTGTGGGTCCTTTGACAATTCGAACCTTGCCTTCTGCTTCTGTGATTTCCAATTCGGTGACGTTGGAATCAGAAACCAAGTCAATCAAGGTTTTGAGTTTGCGCAAATCCATATTACCCCCTGCGTTTACTGACGAAAGGGCTGAATCTACACTAAAAAATCATCTAAAAAGCTACATTTGCTCTCAAAAGTCATTTAAATGACCAATCGCAGCCAATCATTTAGGTCAGATTGGTCTAACTTGCCGGCTTTTTGCTTTAAAAGCCTGCCATTTGCAGCGAAAAGTACGCTGTAGGGCAAAACACTTTGTGCATTGCCCAAAGACTGGCCCAATGCAGTTCCGGTAAAACCAGCCAGGCCGACAGGAAAGCGCAAGGGTTTTTGACTTAAATATCGGCGAACCATACTAGGTTGATCTACAGCCAAACCTACAACTTGAAGAGATTTAGATTGATTTGCAGCATAAAAGGCATCAATTAGCGGAAGTTCCTCAATGCAAGGGGGACACCACGTGGCCCAAAAATTGACCAAAAGGGGTTTGCCACGCAGGCTTTGAAAGCTCAAGTTACCGCCTTCTGGCTTTTCAAACTCTTGCATCCAGAAATTTTGGACTGCTTCGTCCATCACACCTTGAGGCTGAAATCTTTGCCAAGCGAACATGGCGCCCGTCAAACCGGCCGCCATGCCAACGCCCGCTAACAGCCAATGCCGACGCAGCATGCTTTTTTCACTAACTTCTTTATTCATACTGCCATCATGCCCCAATTAATCGTTTAACCGCTTCAGAATCACCTCTAGGCGAACGCCCTTGGGCATCAAATTTCAAGGCGCCTCGCACAGCATCAAAATCATTGACCAAGAGGTGTACGCCAATTTCTTCACCCAATTCGTCGCAAAAACTGTGGATGCTCAAAGCCTCTACAGGGTCGCCATGCAAGCCGTTCACCGATCGGGCCTCAAATGCCACACCCTTATTGATAAGCTCAATCTCACATGACTTGGCATCGTCACAAAACAATTGCAAGTAAATATCAGACAAGCGCGTTGCCGTGCCATGCCAGACAGCCCCTCCAAGGTAGGGCCTGAACTCTGCCAAGCGCGTCATCCACATCAAAGCGTGTTTTCTGAGGGCCATCAACTCCTCAGGCTGGGTATCGCTACAAAAGAGCTCAATGTAGTCACGCACCTGAGCTTCAACTTGCTCATTGTTGGGCAAGGGCGTGCGGGGTGCCAAACCCAAGGCCTTCAAGGCGCGGCGCTTGGCTGGGCCGTACTCCAAACCCTCCTCAACCACCCACTGCGCTGCCGAAGCTGCAATTTCATCTGTCAAATCTGCCATGACGACATTGTGCACCGCCTAAAATCCCCTTATGCATATACATATTTTGGGCATTTGCGGAACTTTCATGGGCGGCTTGGCCGCGTTGGCCAGAGAGGCCGGCCACAAAGTGACGGGCTGCGACGCTGGGGTGTACCCACCCATGAGTGATCAACTGAAAGCTTTGGGCATTGAGTTGGTAGAGGGCTTTGGTGTCGAGCAAATGCAACTCAAGCCCGACCTTTATGTCATTGGCAACGTGGTCAGCCGAAGCCGCCTGCCCACTGGCGAACCCAAGTTTCCCTTAATGGAAGCCATTTTGGAATCGGGCGCGCCCTACACCAGCGGCCCGCAATGGCTGTCTGAGCATGTGCTTCAAGGGCGCCATGTTTTGGCTGTGGCGGGCACGCATGGCAAGACGTCCACCACTGCCATGCTGACTTGGATTTTGGAAGCCGCCGGACTTGAACCCGGTTTTTTAGTGGGCGGTGTGCCTCTGAATTTCGGCGTGTCGGCGCGCTTAGGCAAGCTTGCTGCAGGCCACGTACGCAACTATTTTGTGATTGAAGCCGACGAGTACGACACCGCATTCTTCGACAAGCGCAGCAAGTTTGTGCATTACCGTCCCCGCACAACTATTTTGAACAATTTGGAATTTGATCACGCCGATATTTTTGATGATCTCCAAGCGATCGAGCGTCAATTTCACCACTTGGTCCGCACTGTGCCAGGCCTTGGCCGCTTGGTGGTCAACGGTTTGGAAGAAAGTTTGACGCGTGTTTTGGCACAAGGCTGTTGGAGCGAAGTGCGCAGTTTTGGCGCTGCAGTTTCAGACTTCTCGGCAGTGGGTGAGCCGCACAATTTTGAAGTCATTCGACATGGTCAAAAGGTAGCTCAAGTAAGTTGGGATTTAGGCGGCGTGCACAACCAACTCAACGCATTGGCCGCCATTGCGGCGGCCGAGCATGTGGGCGTTGTGCCCAGTGTGGCAGCGCAGGCGCTAGCCAGCTTTCAAAACGTGAAGCGCCGAATGGAAGTGCGCGGCACGGTGGCGGGCATCAAGGTGTACGACGATTTTGCGCACCACCCCACAGCCATTCGAACCACGCTCGATGGCCTAAGGCGGCAAATTGGAAAAGGCCAACGCATCTTGGCTATTTTTGAGCCGCGCAGCAACACCATGAAACTGGGCACCATGAAATCGCAATTGCCATGGAGCCTTGAACAAGCCGACATGTCGTTCTGTCACAGCGGTGGCTTAGATTGGGATGCGCATGCGGCCCTGGCAGAAATGGGCAACAAAGCCCAAGTTGCAGCCAACATCGATGAGTTGGTGAGTCAAGTGATGGCACACGTTCAAGCCGGAGATCATTTGCTTTGCATGAGCAATGGTGGCTTTGGCGGCGTGCACAATCGCCTGTTGAATGCACTAAAGCAACTTTAAAAGAGCCGCCAGTGAATGGCGGCTCTTGGTCATGCATTGCAAGCGCCAGTGTGTTGGGCGCTTTTAATTTGTGCTTCGGCTTATTTCTTGCGGCGCGTCTCCACAGCTTTGGACAAAGTTTCTAGAACTTTCTCGCTGTCTGACCAACCAATACACGCATCTGTGATGCTTTGCGCGTACTTCAAAGCGCTCACATCGTCTTTACCAGGCGTGAATTTCTGCGCGCCACTTTCAATATGACTTTCTACCATCACACCAAAGATTTGACGTGAGCCTTTGCTCACCTGTGTTGCAATTTCTTGGGTGACCACCAACTGGCGTTCATATTGTTTGCTGCTGTTGGCATGGCTGCAATCAACCATCAAGGTGGCGGGTAATTTGGCGGCTGCCAAATCTTGGCAGGCCGCATTCACACTGGCCTCATCGTAATTGGGCGCTTTGCCGCCGCGCAAAATCACGTGGCAGTCTGGGTTGCCTTGAGTTTGCACAACGGCTACCAGACCATTCTTGTGAACTGACAAGAAATGATGGCCGCGCGCCGCGGCTTGAATGGCATCGGTGGCAATTTTGATGTTGCCATCGGTGCCGTT
>CANNNB010000153.1 GCA_947505995.1 Comamonadaceae bacterium | reverse complement strand
GAAAGGCATCAAGCTCAAATCAACCCATCTCTTAGTCCGGCATTTTTTAAACCTTGTTTGCTTCTCGCTTTTGAAACATCTCTTTCAAAATTGATCTGCGAATTAGCTTATTTGTGAGTTGCGGCGGTGCCCAAAACCACTGTGCCGATTTCATTGATTCACAAGCTGCCACAAAACGTCGCAATACTTCTTCAAAGTCTGCATCTAAGTAGTTCAGGCTAAATATCAATCTGCCCGTGCCCACCCAGCTAAGTGCCAAACCCTCAGATCGCAGGTAGTACTGAAGCATCCAGTTATATCGGCTTGTGTCGGTGTAATAAAGACTCCATACACTGGACATGTTGGCGGCCCTCAATGGCAATTCTTTCTCAGTCATTACCTGATTGAAGCGTTCTCTCCTCTGGTTCCAGGTATTGTCCAAATTGTCATAAACAGCTGATATTTCTGGCGTTTCAATTTTTTCTAAAAACACCGACATGGCGCCCATGACATGTGGATGGGCGTTAAAGGTACCGCGCGCAAAACAAACGTCAGCAGGTCTTTCAGATCGAAAACGTTTCATTAAATCAGCACGACCACACACTACGCCTACTGGATAGCCTCCTCCCAATGTTTTGCCATAAGTGACCATGTCAGCTTGCACGCCAAAATACGCTTGCGCGCCACCTTTTGCCAAACGGAATCCTAAGAAAACCTCGTCAAATATCAGCACAATTTTGCGTTCAGTGCAGACTTCGCGCAGTTTTTTCAGCCAAACTGTATAAGCTTCTCTGTCATAAGCTGCCCTGCGGCTGCTATCGACAAGTGAAGAGTCGCCGGGAGCGCCTTGGTTCAAATGAAGTGCTTGCAAAGGATTGATAAGGACGCACGCAATGTCAGTTCTTGTTCGCAACACTTTGAGTGAATTTTCATGCATGTCCCTGAGTGTGTAGGTTTCGCGAGGTGGCATCGGATTACCGGGCCCGGGCTGAACATCCTCCCACCAGCCATGGTATGCACCACAAAAACGCACTAAGTTTTTGCGCCCTGTGTGATATCTGGCCAGCCTGACAGCTTGCATAACAGCTTCCGTTCCCGACATGTGAAAGGAAACCTGATCTAGGCCTGATATTTCTTTGAGACGCTTCACGTTAAAAGCAACACAGGGGTGATATGCCCCTAAAGTTGCGCCAACGTTTTCAACCTTCTCAGAACCTAATTTCATGCACTCTTTGTAAAAATCAGCGCCAAACACGTTAACGCCGTATGAGCCTGTTAAGTCGTAAAAACGTTGTCCATCTTGGTCTGTCACAAATACGCCATCTGCCAACTGTATAAATGCACCAACTTTCAAGTGTTGTCGCACCAACGGGCTGAATTGAAACGGGACGCGGTAAGCACCCGTAAATTGCAGATCTGATATGAATTCACGCGCCTCTGCAGTCATTTCGATGCTTTTGGCATGACGCGTCTGTAACAAGTTTGCCAGCTGGTAAAACGCTGCTCTCCGAGTTTCAGCCACAGCCTCTGGAGCGCCATCACATGAAAAGAATTGGTCTTCATTGAATTCATAACCTGGCAAAAAAGAGACCACTCTTTTTGCCATTCTGGAGTGTCCTGTTAAGGACGGGTGTTTGGCAAATGACAGCTCCAACCGTCTTTTTGCAAAAGGTAAAAGAAGTGCAACTGCACCAAGGGTCATAGCAAGTTGAACAGACACGTTGAATCCGAAGATGAGTGGTTGAAGTCATCTTTTTATTTAGATTTCGTGACAGGAAAATGAAAATGAAACAATTAATTCAAAGAATCAGCTCGCAAGAAGACCTGAATTTTCTGTTGACGAATCGAATTCCACGAATCACCCTCACCCGATTCATTGGCTGGTGGAGCCAAATTAAAAATCCCATCGTCCGAGACTTTTCGATTGGAGTTTGGAAATTATTTTCCGATCTTGACTTGAGCGAAGCTGCCAAAACCAAGTTTGACAGCATGCACGACTGTTTTGTTCGTGAACTTAAGCCAGGTGCCAGAACCATTGACATGCGCAATGAAATCATCTGCAGCCCCTGTGATGCCATTGTGGGTGAATGCGGCACCATTGATCACACCCAGGTATTTCAAGCCAAAGGCTTTCCCTACAGTCTTTCAAGCTTGATGGGTTTCACACCTAGAACTGGCGAGTTGGTTGAGTCATTGAAAAATGGCACTTATGTGACATTGCGCTTGACGTCCAGCATGTACCACCGATTCCATGCGCCCGCGGATGCAACCCTGACACACGTGACGCACATTTCTGGGGACACTTGGAACGTCAACCCCATTGCACTCAAAAGAGTTGAGCAACTTTTTTGCAAAAATGAACGAGCAGTTCTGAACTTCAAGTTAACAGACGGTACGCCCATGATCATGGTGCCAGTAGCGGCTATCTTGGTCGCCAGTTTGCGCCTGCATGCCGTCAATTTGTTGTTCCATGTTGATTACACCGGACCCAATGAGATTCCCTGCGCTACTCAATCTTACAAAGGGCAAGAACTTGGATGGTTCCAACACGGATCCACCATATTGGTTTTTGTACCTAAAGGATTCAAATTGGCAGAAGGTATTTCAACGGGCCAACGCATCAAGATGGGTCAGGCTTTATTGGAAAAGTTAACATGAAAATGTCCTTCTTCTGCTCAAGAGTCTTCGCTTTGACTGGAGTTCTGCTTTGCGCGTGTGCGCCCATGAACAAACCTCCAGCCAATTCACCTGACAAGATCAATATCAGCATTTTGGCTTTCAACGATTTACATGGCCACTTGGAGCCCCCCAGTCTGAGCGTCAGAGAAAGAATTGATGGCAACTTAACAGAAGTACCTGTGGGTGGCGCTGCCTATTTGGCGGGCGCTATACAACACCATAAAAAACTAAACCCACTGAACGCCGTTGTTTCTGCAGGCGACATGATTGGTGCAACACCTCTCACCTCTGCGCTTTTCTTGGACGAGCCAACCATCGAAGCGGTAAATGCTATGGGCATTGATTTCAATGCTGTTGGCAATCATGAATTTGACAAAGGCACCCCTGAACTGCTTCGAATGCGGCGTGGTGGTTGTGAAAAGTTCACGCGGTTAGAGCCCTGCCAAATCAATCGCCAGTTTCCAGGGGCTAACTTTGAGTTCTTGGCAGCCAATGTGAAGAAACTCGACGATCAAACCTTGTTTCCAGCCTACGGCATCAAGACTTTCAAGCAAGGAAATCATGTCGTCAAGGTAGGTTTTGTTGGCATGACTTTAAAAGGTACGCCAAACATGGTGACACCAGAGGGCATTCAGGGTTTGCGGTTCGAAGATGAAGCCAGTACAGCCAATGCCTGGGTACCCTTGCTCAAAGCCCAAGGCGTTTCTGTCTTGGTTCTAGTGATCCATGAGGGCGGCGTGATCCAAGGTGGTCCCAATGATGCTTCATGCCCTGGACTCTCAGGCGATATTGTTCCTATTTTGAACAAACTGGACACAGGATTTGATGTGGTTGTCTCTGGCCACACTCACCGCGCTTACGCTTGCGACTACAGCAAAATCAATCCAAGCAAACCATTTCTTTTGACCAGTGCCGGTCAATACGGTACGTTTTTAACGCACATCCAGTTGTCAATTGACCCTCTTTCCAAAAAAGTTCAAAACAAGACTGCACAAAATGTCATTGTTCAAAGTGAAGCATTTGTAAACGCTTCCGGCGTGAAGGTTCAGCCAAGTTCTGCCTTGCCATTTTTTGGAAAGCAAATGGATGTCGATAAAATTGTGAATGACTATCGCACAGCTTCAGAGGTGCAAGTCTTAAAGGTCATCAGTTATCTATCTACTTCTATCACTCGAAAAACAACGCCTTCTGGCGAGTCAGTGCTTGGTAACTTAATCGCTGATGCGCAATGGGCTTCCACTGCATCTGATACACGAGGGCGATCTGATTTTGCGCTGATGAATCCGGGCGGCGTGCGCGCAGATCTCCTCATTCAACCAGGCGGCGGCAATGTTAACTTTGGTCAGTTATTTAAAGTTCAACCCTTTGGTAACACCATGGTGGTTAAACGGATGACGGGACAACAAGTCAAAGATTTACTTGAACATCAATTTGCGAACATCAATAGACCAAAAGTATTATTTCCCTCTGAACGCCTAAATTACGAGGTAGATCTTCGGCAAGGTACTGGACAACGTGTTGTGAACATTCGCATTGGCCAAAAGCCAATTGACTTGGCCCACGTTTACCATGTCACCATGAACAGCTTTTTGGCATCTGGTGGCGATGGTTTTTGGCAATTCAATCAAGCGCCCACCGTAGCAGGTGGCGAACTGGATGTCGATGCACTTTCCGAATATTTGCGTCAAAACTCTGGTTTGAAACCCCCACAAACTGACCGAATCAAAATGTTGTGAATTAGCACAACCGCTGACAATTAACAAAATTGTCACACTAATTTTTTATGCTTGCCGCTTACTTATCTAGCGGTTGAGCAACATGCGCCATTGGCAGCAAACACAAAGAAAAAAAGCACGCATCGAAATCATCCCCATGATCGATGTGATGATGTTTTTATTGGTTTTCTTTGTCCTCATCAGCGTTAATGTTATTCCTGCTACGGGCATCAAAACTCAACAGCCTAATTCATCGCAAGTACAACAACTCAGCACCAAAGATGTGCAAGTTGTTATCACACTGGGAAAAGAAAATGTCATTCAGGTGGATGGCAAGGATGTTGATTTGAAAGATTTGTCGGAAGCAGTCAAGAGAAAAGCTGGTAGCGCTGATCAAATTGCCGTGATCGTGAACAGTGACAAGGGTGCAGAGGTTCAAACTCTGGTTGACGTGATGGATGAAATCAAGAAATCAGGTTTAGGCAAGGTCTCCCTTGCTGCCCGTGAGCGGAAATGATGCAAGTCATTGACCGACTGAACCAAGAACGGCACAAACTTTCGAGTTTGGGTTCCTTACTTTTGGTTTTCTTTGTTTTTTCAATGGCTCAAGCCCTCAAAGGCCCTGCTGAAATCTTCGCGCAAGAGGCAATGGAGCTGACCACAACCTTGATTGAGCCCTTGTTTCAACCCCCACCCAAAGCTCCGCCTCCCCAGTTGGCAAAGCCTGAGCCAAAACCCAAATTGATGGCACAGCCAAATGTGCCAACGACGCCTGCGCCCAATGAACCAACAAGAGAAGCAACTGCGCCCGAAGCACCGCGCCCCACCAACACGGCCCCACCCCTCAACACACCCACGCCCATACCAAGCGTGGCTCCTGCAGTAACGGCGCAAGAGCCACCTAAGCTTGCCCCTCAGCAGCCTGTTTCAGTCAACTTAGAAAACAATTACATCGCCAGCGTGCGGGCAACACTCAATGCCAACAAGCGATACCCCACTGGCAGAGAAGCCAGCCTGCAACGCCCATCTGGCAAAGTGAAGCTCTGGTTTGTATTGGCTCGAAACGGGTCGCTTCAAGATGCTGGGATTGAAGAGTCCAGTAACTCCATCATTTTAGACAACGCTGCCTTGTCAACCATTCGGCGCACCACTTATGCAACATGGCCAGAAGGCAGTTGGACTTCACAGTCACAACACAAATTCACTGTCACCCTCGATTTTGTTCCTCTCAATTAATTTTTTATCTCAGGAGTATTTATGAAGACATTCAAACCCACCCGAATTGCCTTGCTCATCAGCTTGGCCTTTGCTTCACCCATCATCGTTGCCCAACAAGCAACCGACGTGGGCAAAATCAATGTTGAAGGCCTTCCAGGCGGAACTGATTCAGGACTGATCACACAAGAAGAAAGCCCCAAAGCTCGCAGTGCCGTGAATCG
>CANNNB010000152.1 GCA_947505995.1 Comamonadaceae bacterium | reverse complement strand
TACCACATGCAAAACGCCAAGCAAAGCAATGCCAACGCCCAAAGACGGCTTCCAAGAAAATGACTCTTTCAGTCCGATCACTGCCCCAAGTGTGATTAAGACGGGCGAGGCGGCGTAGATCAGGGCGATGTTGATAGCGGTGGTTGTTTCTGCGGCCCAGTAAACCCAAGCGCCGCAAATGAGCATTCCTAATCCACCAAGGACTAAATATTGTCGCCATGCATTGAATGTGCTGTGACGCTCTTGCCAAAGCTCATGGCGTGCAATCAACGCCAAAATAATGCCGGCCAAAAACCAACGCCCCAATGCCAAGACATGTGGGCTGATGATGCCAGGGGCGGTTTTGGCGACGATGTAGTTCACCGACCACAAGGCCGGTGTTACCCAAATTAAAACTTGCGCCAGTTTTTGGCGCGAGGCAGCGCTTGTCAGACAGCCGCTAAGCGCTGGGCCAACGCCGCTTTGGTGTCTAGCAAAGCTTTGGGCATGTTGTAGGCCAACTGCTCAAAGTGCGTGTTGTGCAATTGCAATTCTTGTTGCCATGCCGCTTTGTCAATGCTGGTGACGATCTTGAATTGATCGGCTGTGAAGTTCAAACCTGTCCAATTCAACTCAGAATAGGTTGGGGTAACACCAAAAATGGTTTCTTGACCTTGGGCCTGACCTTCCAGGCGATCGATCATCCATTTCAAGACGCGCATGTTGTCGCCATAACCCGGCCACACAAATTTGCCTGCTTCATCTTTGCGGAACCAGTTGACGCAGTAGATGCTGGGCAACTTGTGGCCGCCGGCTTGCACCTTGGCGCCCACATCTAGCCAGTGTTGGAAGTAGTCGCTCATGTTGTAACCACAGAAGGGCAACATGGCAAATGGATCGCGGCGAACCACGCCTTGCGCGCCAAAGGCGGCCGCTGTGGTTTCAGAGCCCATGGTGGCGGCCATGTAAACGCCTTCTGTCCAATTGCGTGCTTCTGTGACCAAAGGCACGGTGGTAGAGCGGCGGCCGCCAAAGATAAATGCATCGATGGATACGCCAGCTGCATCGTCCCAAGCTGGGTCGAGCGCGGGATTGTTGATGGCAGATACGGTGAAGCGTGCATTGGCATGAGCTGCTTTGGCACCCGTGTCTTTGGCAATCTGGGGTGTCCAGTCTTTGCCTTGCCAGTCGATCAGATGATCTGGCAACTTGCCAGTGTCTTTCTCCATGCCTTCCCACCAAACGTCGCCGTCATCGGTCAAAGCCACATTGGTGAAAATAACGTTCTTGTCCAAACTGGCCATGCAGTTGGGGTTGGTGTGGTGGTTGGTACCAGGGGCCACGCCAAAGTAACCTGCTTCAGGATTGATGGCCATCATCTTGCCGTTGGCTTGTGGTTTGATCCAAGCGATGTCGTCGCCAATGGTGGTGACCTTCCAGCCACTAAAGCCTTCAGGTGGTACCAGCATGGAGAAGTTGGTTTTGCCGCAAGCGCTGGGGAAAGCCGCAGCCACATGGTATTTTTTGCCTGCAGGATTTGTCACGCCCAAAATGAGCATGTGCTCTGCCAACCAACCTTGTTCGCGGCCCATGCTGGATGCGATGCGCAAGGCCAAACACTTTTTGCCGAGCAAGGCGTTGCCACCGTAGCCTGAACCATAAGACCAAATCTCGCGTGTTTCTGGATAGTGAACGATGTACTTCACGGCGGGGTTGCACGGCCAAGAAGTGGCGTCTTTGGCGCCATTGACCAGTGGTGCGCCTACGGTGTGCAGGCAGGGTACAAACTCACCATCGGTACCAATCACATCAAAGACGGCTTTGCCCATGCGTGTCATCAGCTTTTGGTTCACTGCCACATAGGCGCTGTCGGTGAGTTCAATGCCAATGTGGGCAATGTGTGAGCCCAAGGGACCCATTGAAAACGGAACCACATAAAGCGTACGGCCTTGCATACAACCATCAAACAATGGGTTCAATGTTTGGCGCATTTCGGCGGGTGCCATCCAATTGTTGGTGGGGCCGGCGTGCTCTTTCTTTTCAGAGCAGATGTAGGTGCGGTCTTCCACCCGCGCCACATCGGAGGGATCAGAGCAAGCCAAGAAACTGCCTGGGCGCTTGGCGGGGTTGAGCTTTTTGAAGGTGCCGTTGTCTACCAAGAGTTGGCAGAGGTGGTCGTACTCTTCCTCTGAGCCATCGCACCAATACACATTGGCGGGCTTGCACAGGGCCGCCATTTCGGCCACCCAAGCAATCAGCTTTGGGTTTTTGACATAGGCAGGGGTGTTCAGGTTCAAGCCCTGCATCACGGGTGAGTTCATGGGAATAGCTCCAAAGTTTTAAAATCGTTTTTTGAAAAGGACACCGATTGCTTGAAGTGCTTCGACATTGACCTGTTCAAAAAACGACAAACGGGCTCGTAACCGGCCCGTAACCAAGTCCTGAATTTTAAAGACGATGGCATGGAAAGGGTTGTGAAATTATTTAAATCCCTCCAAAATGTATGCAAAACTTGCATAACCTCGATTTGGATGAAGGGCGCTTTGTTTTTTTTGGAAAAAAAACCCGCCTGCAAGTGCGGCGGGTTGTATTGGAGGCAGCTTAGGGCTAAGCCAGGGCTGCTTTGGCTTTAGGCCATGAAGATGGCAATGAAAGCCAGTAAGAAAATCAGAACTGCGCCAACGACGGGAATCACAACAGGGATGTGTTTAACGACAGCTTCAACAGGATCTTGAGATTCGTGTGAATCGTGGTGTGCGGACATGAAAAAAACCTTAATTAGTTTAGCCAGCTATTTTAGCTGAACTCTGCACACCTGCAAGACTTCTTGACCGTAGGCTTCGAGCTTTTTGGCGCCAATGCCACTGATGCCATTCAAGTCGGGGAGGTTTTGAGGATCGGCGCTGGCGATCAAGGCCAAGGTGGCGTCATGAAAAATGACATAAGCCGGCAGGTTGTGCTCTTTGGCGACCTCTGAGCGCCAGGCTTTCAAGTTGATGTACCTGACCAATGCATCTTGACTCAAGTTGGCCGCTGCGGGGCTGGGTGCTTGTGTCTTGCGGCTTCGTTTTTCAGCTTTCTGACTGACGGATTCTCGGAGAAGCACATTGACATCGCCGCGCAAGACAGCTCTTGAGCCCTCCGTCAATTGGAGGGTGTTGAAAACTTGGCCCTGCACATTTAAAGCGCCCATGGCGATGAGTTGTCTTAAAACGCCTCGCAATTGCGCTTCACTGAAATTGGCCCCGAGGCCAAAAGTGCTTAACTTCGAATGCCCATATTGGGAGACTTTTTCGGTTGCTTTGCCGCGCAAGATGTCCATGATGTGGCCAGAGCCAAACGCAAAGCCACTGTGTTGTTCGGCACGAAACACCGTAGAAAGTAATTTTCGTGCGGCATCGGTGCCATCCCAAACAGCGGGCGGATTTAAACAGTTGTCGCAGTTACCGCAAGGCTCACTGGCTTCATCGAAATAAGACAAAAGCCGAACACGTCGACAGTCTGTGGCCTCTGCCAGCGCCAACAAGGCGTCCAACTTACCGCGCATGACTTGTTTGAAGTTTTCTTCAGCAGGGCTTTCATCAATCATGCGCCTTTGGTTAACGACATCTTGCAGCCCGTAGGCCATCCACGCATTGGCGCGCAAGCCATCGCGCCCAGCGCGGCCTGTTTCTTGGTAATAACCTTCGATGTTTTTAGGCATGTCCAGATGCGCAACAAAACGAACATCGGGTTTGTCAATGCCCATGCCAAAAGCAATCGTGGCCACCATGACAACGCCTTCATCTCGCAAAAAGCGATCTTGATGCTTCTGCCGAATGGCGGCGTCTAAGCCTGCGTGGTAGGGCAATGCATCTATGCCTGTTTGGACCAACATTTCAGCCACTTCTTCAACGCGTTTGCGCGATTGACAATAGACCACACCGGCCTCACCCTCATGCTCGCGTTCTATGAAACGAAGGAGCTGCGCCGAGGCATCCTTTTTTTCAACAATGGTGTAACGAATGTTGGGACGATCAAAGCTGCTGATGAAAAGTCGGGCGTCTTCAAGTTGAAGTCGCTCAATGATGTCGGCACGCGTCAGAGCATCAGCGGTGGCCGTCAAGGCAACTCTGGGCACACCACGAAAACGCTCGTGCAACACAGTAAGGCTGCGGTACTCAGGACGAAAATCGTGGCCCCATTGGCTGACGCAATGGGCTTCATCGATGGCAAATAGACTTAACAAACCCTGCGCATACAGGGAATCCAACAGCGCTAAAAATCGAGGCGTGTTGATGCGCTCAGGTGCTGCATAGAGCAAGGTGACCTCACCCCGCCGAAGACGCAGCTCAATGCTTTGGGTTGCCTCGGGGGTGAGCGTGGAATTTAAGAAGGCAGCACTGACACCCGCCTCATGCAAAGCGCCCACTTGGTCGTGCATGAGTGCAATGAGGGGGGACACCACAATGGCGATGCCAAGCCCAGCGCCTTGCCTGGCAATAGCCGGTATTTGGTAACACAAGCTTTTGCCACCGCCTGTGGGCATGAGCACCAAGGCGTCTTTGCCGCTAGTGACGTGCTCGATGATGCCTTGCTGCGGGCCTCTGAAAGACTCATAGCCAAAAACCTCGCTGAGGATCCTCAGAATGTGGGTCGGTGGATTCAGAACGGCGGAGGTAGGCACGGGGGCTATTGTCCACCATGTCAAACGCTTTTTTTCATTGAGTTTCATTGCTAAGGCAATGTATGCAGACTCAAAGTGGCGAATCGTTTTTCAGGGGCCCAATTTAGAGGCAATGCCGGAATCCATTAATTGGGTGAAGGCCTAAACCTGAAGAATTTTCATGAGCCTGTTTGATTTTCTACAATAGGGGGATGAAACCTCTGAACTACACCCGCGCCCAAGCCTTGCCAGCCATTCTGGAAAAACGCATCGCCATTCTCGATGGCGCTATGGGCACCATGATTCAGCGCTTCAAATTGAGCGAGGCCGATTACCGCGGAGAACGGTTTAAAGACTTCCCCAAAGACATCAAGGGCAACAACGAATTGCTTAGCCTGACCCGGCCCGATGTGATTCGCGATATTCATGAAGGCTATTTGGCGGCTGGCGCTGACATGATTGAAACCAACACCTTTGGCGCGACCACCATTGCGCAAGCCGACTATGACATGGCCGAATTGGCCATAGAAATGAACCAAGCTTCGGCCGCATTGGCACGTGCAGCATGCGATAAGTTTTCTACCCCCGACAAACCACGTTATGCCGTGGGCGCCCTGGGCCCAACCCCCAAGACCGCCAGCATCAGCCCCGACGTCAACGACCCCGGCGCGCGCAATGTAGATTTTGAAACTTTGCGCAAAGCCTATTTCGAACAAACGCAAGCCTTGGTGGAGGGCGGTGTCGACGTGTTGTTGGTGGAAACCATCTTTGACACACTCAACGCCAAAGCCGCGCTGTTTGCCATCGAGGAATATTTTGAGAGCAGCGGCCAGCGCTTGCCCCTCATCATCAGTGGCACTGTGACCGATGCTTCTGGCCGCATCTTGAGCGGTCAAACCGTCACAGCGTTTTGGCACAGCGTGCGCCATGCACGCCCTTTGGCCATTGGCTTGAATTGCGCGCTGGGGGCCACCTTGATGCGCCCCTACATTCAAGAGTTGGCCAAAGTGGCGGGCGACACCTTCATCAGCTGCTACCCCAACGCCGGCTTGCCCAACCCCATGAGCGACACCGGCTTTGATGAAACGCCTGAGGTCACGAGCCGTTTGTTGCATGAGTTTGCAGCGGAGGGCTTGGTGAACATTGTGGGTGGCTGTTGCGGGACGACGCCAGATCACATTGGCGCCATTCAAAAGGCGGTTGGGCCCCTTGCGCC
>CANNNB010000151.1 GCA_947505995.1 Comamonadaceae bacterium | reverse complement strand
GGTCACATTTGCAGGCGTCAATCCACCACTCAAAACGAGGTGAGCGTTGACGTTTGGAGGAAGCTGTGACCAATTGAATGTTTTCCCGCCACCACCGTATCCGTCGACATGAGCGTCGAGCAGAATGGCCTGGGCATTTGAGTAATCTTGGGCGAATTTTACCAAGTCAAACGAAGTGGTGTTGTCTGTGGGAATTCGGGCTGCACGCCAGTAGGGGCGTTGCACAGCTTGGGCTAACCGGACGCATTCGGCGGGGGATTCGTCGCCATGAAACTGCAGGAGCGCATTGGGAACCATCAGACAGGCCGCTTTCACATCTTCAAGGCCGGCATTGACAAACAAAAGGACTGGGATGGTGCCAGAGGGTAATAATTTGGCCAATTTACCTGCACGCTCGGGTGAAACATAGCGTGCGCTTTGGGGGTACATCACAAAACCAACGGCGTTGGCGCCGGCTTTGACGCAATCCAAGACATCGGCTTCTCGAGTGAGGCCGCAAATTTTGATCAGGGTGTTGTGAACGACAGAGCTCATGGCAACCAGTGAAAAGGGGGGGTGGTACAAGGCAGTCCCCATTTTGGATCATAGACCGGACCTTGAAAATAAAGACCATCTGGCGAAAAAGTGGGAGCGGCTGCATCGCGGCGTTTGCTTTCAATGACTTCAGCCATCCATTCTGGCGCTTGAAAACCTTGGCCGATGGTGACCATGCAGCCCATGATGTTGCGAATCATGTGGTGCAAAAAGGCATTGCCTTCAAATTCAAAACGCCAGTAGGGCCCGTGTTTGTGAATATCGACGCGCATCATGGTTTTGATGGGCGATAGCGCTTGGCAACTGCTGGCCCTGAAAGATGTGAAGTCATGCTCACCCAGTAGATATTGGGTGGCTTTGCGCATGCTTGTTTCGTCTAAGGGGCGGTAGACCCAGCCTGCACGACCAAACTCTAAGCTAGGACGGACAGGTGACTCCAACACAATGTAGGCGTAGCGGCGAGATAAGGCACTGCCCCGCGCATGAAACTCAGCTGGGACTTCTTGCGCCCATTGAACAGAAATGTCATCGGGCAAGTAGCGGTTGGTGCCGCGCACCCAAGAGCCCATGTCGCGCTCAAGTGGGGTATCAAAGTGAACCACTTGCATCAAACCATGAACACCTGCATCGGTACGTCCTGCGCAGAGGGTGGTGACTTTTTGGGTGGTGAATTCTTTGAGGGATTTTTCCAACTTATCTTGGATGGTGAGACCCGTAGTCTGGCTTTGCCAGCCTTGGTAGGACTGACCGTTGTAGGTTATACCCAAAGCGATTCTCACTGGAGCGTCTCCGTGCTGGCAGCCGATCTGTTTCCGACATGCTGCTTGTGCGCTTGCGGGTTTAAATCTAAATTCAAATCTAGCGTCGCAATATTGGCTGGCATTGTTAAATGGGTGTTCTGAGGTGCAATGCTGGCTGATTTTTCAATGTCATGAGAAGGTATTAGGGTGCTCAAAGTGTGGGACGTTTTTCGGCTTTGAACTCGAAGCCCGGCCCAAACAGCAAGGACGCCTAAGAGCGTTAAGGCGGCCCATAGATAAGAGTTTTTGTGAGGCGCATCTAGAAGTCGGTTGAGGTTGAGAAAACCGCTGCCACTGTCTGCTGATTTGCTTTGAATTGTGGCCGTGACTTGTCCCATGCTCATGGGGGCTGATGCATTGAGTTGCACCAGCTGATTTACATTGCTTTGAAGTGAATCCAATTGCTTTTGAGCATCTTTCAAGGCTTGCTGAGCAGCCAATCTAGTTTCTGCGTTTTGCTTTTCTATTTTTGCTTGCGAGAGTTTCAATTGGTCAATGGTTGCGTCTAGTGTGATGGCAGCCGGTTCTTCTAGCCCCACCTTGCCATTCATTTGCCGAGAAGGGGCTTGTGTATTGACTGCTTGAGGATTTTGGGCTGCAGCTTGAGAATACGCAATGAACTCTTTTTGTTGCACGATGAGAAATTGCCGTGCATCTTCTGCGTTGATGGCGCTCACAGCCGTGGCAGTGGGCGCTTTGAGAACAGCGCCAGCGCGCAATAAATTCACGTTGCCCTCAATGAAAGCGTCAGGCTGATTTTTGAGCAAGGCGACCAACATCTGCTGCGTGCTCATGTCTTCAGACAGCCACTTTTGAATGATTTGACTGGCACTCTCACCCTTTTGAACGACGTGTTCTGTGGGAGCTTGTTTGAGTTGTGTCTGAGGACTTGCCGCCAAGGGTAGTTGGACTTGCGCATCGACTTTAACTGGCGCAGGTTTGAGCATCAAAGTGAATGCTTTGACCGATTTGCCGGATGCAGTTTGGGCTTCTATCAAAAGATCCACAAAATTTTCGGTGAAAGCCTGTGGGCTAAACAGCCGAATACGTTTTTTGCCGTCGGTTGATTCTAAAAGTTCAATTTGTAATTGACCGACTGCAGGTGTGAAAACCAAGCCCAGTTGCGAAAATCTTTCGGCGGGCGCAAGCTGAACGACCAATTGACCCCATTCATCAGGTGTTGCACTTGAAACACTGATTTCGGCGCGCAATGGCTCACCTTTGTAGGATTGCACCTCGATACCTGCCAGGGTCAAGGCTTGAACACCTAGGCTTAGACAACTCAAGCCAAGGCCTATCGCGCGCAAAAGGCGAACGCGTGGGCTGTTTAAGTGGGCTTGAGGCCGAGTCATTCTGAGAGAGTCATTTATGCGCAGTCAGGTGTCTTTAAGCGGTTAGCAAGATACGCAGCATGCGGCGCAAGGGCTCTGCAGCACCCCACAGTAATTGATCGCCAATGGTGAATGCGCCCACATAATCAGGCCCCATGGCCAACTTGCGAATTCGGCCCACAGGTATTGTCATGGTGCCCGTCACTGCAACCGGTGTGAGGTCTTGCAAAGTGGCTTCGCGTGTGTTGGGGACTACTTTCGCCCACTGGTTGTCAGCGGCGATCATGGCTTCAATGTCAGCCACGGGCACGTCTTTTTTAAGTTTGAAGGTGAGGGCTTGGCTGTGGCAACGCATGGCACCCACGCGAACGCAGAAACCATCGACAGGAATGGCTGGCTTGTTAAAGCCATCGCCAAGTCCTAATATTTTGTTGGATTCGGCCATGCCCTTCCACTCCTCTTTGGACATGCCATTGCCTAAGTCTTTGTCAATCCAAGGAATGAGGGAGCCACCGAGTGGCACGCCAAAATTGGCAGTTTCAGAACCAGTCAGGGCGCGTTGCTTGGCAATCACTCTGCGATCGATTTCCAAAATGGCACTCTTCGGATCGTCGAGCAATGCTTTGACTTCAGCATTCAGGGTGCCGTATTGCGTGAGCAATTCACGCATGTGTTGTGCGCCGCCGCCAGATGCTGCTTGGTAAGTTTGGGTGCTCATCCACTCTACCAGACCAGCTTTGTACAAAGCACCCACACCCATCAACATGCAGCTGACTGTGCAGTTGCCGCCAATCCAGTTTTTTCCGCCATTTTTCAAGGCCGTTTGAATGACGGGCATGTTGACTGGATCCAAAATGATGATCGCATCTTTGTCCATGCGCAAGGTGGAGGCGGCGTCAATCCAGTGACCGTTCCAGCCGCTAGCTCGCAGCTTTGGAAAAACTTCGGAGGTGTAGTCGCCGCCCTGTGCGGTGATGATGATGTCACAACGTTTTAATGCATCAATGTTGAATGCATCTTGCAGGGTCGTTTCATTTTTGGCCATGGCGGGCGCTGTGCCACCAGAGTTGGAGGTGGAGAAGAACAAAGGTTCAATCAAACCAAAGTCACCCTCGGCTTGCATGCGGTCCATTAAAACGGAGCCGACCATACCGCGCCAGCCTACAAGTCCTACCAATTTCATGTCATCACCCTTTCAATGTATTTTTGAGATTCCGACTCGTCGAGCCGGAGGGGCGTGACGAGTATGAGCGCTTAGCCCTTGGACGTTTTCGCAATGGCTTTGACAACGGCCTCACCCATTTCGCGGGTGCTGACTTTTTGTGTGCCTTCCGACCAGATGTCTACCGTACGCAATCCTGCAGCCAAGACAGATTTCACCGCCATCTCAATGCGATCGGCGGATTCGGCTTGGTTCAGTGAAAAACGTAACATCATGGCAGCTGAGAGTATTGTAGCCAATGGGTTTGCAATACCCTTACCCGCAATGTCTGGGGCGCTGCCATGGCTTGGCTCGTACAAACCTTGGTTTTGGCTGTTCAAACTGGCCGATGGCAACATGCCAATAGAGCCTGTGAGCATGGAGGCTTCGTCGGACAAAATGTCGCCAAACATGTTGCCAGTGACAACCACGTCAAATTTCTTGGGTTCTTTGACCAATTGCATGGCCGCGTTGTCGACATACATGTGATCGAGCGCAACGTCAGGATATTCTTTGTGAACTTCTGTGACCACATCTTTCCAAAACTGAAAAGTTTCAAGCACATTGGACTTGTCAACGCTGGTGACCTTTTTGCTGCGCTTGCGTGCCGCTTGGAAAGCCACATGGGCAATTCGCTCAATTTCTGGGCGTGAATAGCGCATGGTGTCGAAAGCTTCTTCTGCACCAGGGAAGTGACCATCCTTGGCCACTCGGCGACCGCGAGGTTGGCCGAAGTAGATGTCGCCCGTGAGTTCTCGAATGATCAGGATGTCGAGGCCAGAGATAAGTTCTGGCTTCAAACTCGAAGCGCCAACAAGTTCTTCATAACAAATGGCAGGACGAAAGTTAGCAAACAGCCCCAAGTTTTTTCGCAAGCCCAAAATAGCTTGTTCTGGGCGCAAAGGACGATCGAGCTTGTCATATTTCCAGTCGCCCACCGCACCAAATAAAATAGCGTCTGACGCTTTTGCCAGTTTCAAAGTGGATTCTGGCAAGGGGTGCCCATGAGCCTCGTAAGCGGCGCCGCCCACCAGGGCTTCTTCCATTTCGAATTTCAAATCAAGTGCGTTCAAAACTTTCACGGCTTCTGCAACGATTTCAGTGCCAATGCCGTCGCCCGGCAGAACTGCAATTTTCATGATGTATTTACTTTAAAGATGGGATGTATTTGAGTTGACCGACCTGAGTTGGCCGATCTATGCCAATGGTTTTTGCAAAGTCGCTTTTTTTAAGCAACATGCGCTAACCAAGGCTTAGTGGCCAAGCGTTCAGCTTCGAAGGATTTAATTTTCTCTGCATGGCGCAGGGTTAAGCCGATGTCATCAAAGCCATTGATCAAACAGTACTTGCGAAAGGCTTGGACGTCAAAGGGCGTTTCTTCACCTTGTGCGCGAATCACAACTTGGCGCTGAAGATCTATGGTGAGTTGGTAACCAGGAAAGGCCGCCACTTCGTCAAACAATTTTGATACGACGTGTTCAGGTAGAACAATGGGTAACAAGCCATTTTTAAAACAGTTGTTGAAAAAAATATCGGCATAGCTAGGAGCAATGACTGCGCGGAAACCATATTGGTCAATGGCCCATGGCGCGTGCTCGCGGGAAGAGCCACAGCCAAAGTTTTTGCGAGCCAACAAAATAGAGGCACCTTGATACCGCGCTTGATTCAAAATGAAGTCTGGGTTGGGTTTGCGGCTGGCAGGATCCTGACCGGGATAGCCTGCATCTAAGTAGCGCCATTCGTCAAACAAATTGGGGCCAAAGCCGGTTTTGCGAATCGACTTTAAGAACTGCTTGGGAATGATGGCGTCGGTGTCAACATTCTCGCGGTCCATGGGCGCAACGAGGCCTTTGTGTACATTGAATTTTTGCATGTGGATTCCTTTTTAGGCAAACTGACGAATGTCCACAAAGTGACCATGAATGGCCGCGGCAGCCGCCATGGCGGGGCTGACCAAGTGCGTGCGTCCGCCAGCGCCTTGACGGCCTTCGAAGTTGCGGTTGCTGGTGCTGGCGCAACGCTCGCCGGGCTCTACGCGGTCGGCGTTCATGGCCAAGCACATAGAGCAGCCGGGTTCACGCCATTC
>CANNNB010000150.1 GCA_947505995.1 Comamonadaceae bacterium | reverse complement strand
GAAATTGCTGGGCAAACTGTAATTTACAGTTTTCGTTCAATTACACGAAATATTACACGTCGGCTATTTTCTTATATAAGTTTTTGATTTGTATATATTTTTCACGAGCCTGGATTTCTGTTAATCAGGGGTTCTGTGGTCGAAACTTAAATCTGCGCGCAACACACGCGCAAAGAAGCGAACATCATTCAGTACAGCCAACGCTTGAGCATTTCGGGAGCTGGCGGGGTAGAACATACCTCATCACAAAACGTCTCCGTTGCAGATAATCACCCAAATCTAGCACTTGGGTTCCAAACCATCCTTCTTGCTATTGAGACGGATATTTTCATCTTTCAAGAGAACTGTGAGCAGGTCTTCATGATCGCTTTGTAAAGGCCGAGCCTAGAACGAAACGCGGCTTTTTTATCAGTGAACGTAGAGGTGAGCCGTTCTCGATTCTGAAGCCCTCTTAAGAATTGCTTCAGATGGCGTGGTCAACATCACGTCATGACTTCAAACAACACCTTCATTTCTTTACGCGGCATCTTGGCTGGGCTGATTTCATCGTTGATGATCGGCGCTAGCTTTGCAGGGGACACCTCGCCTGATGCGCTCTTAACGCAATACCAACAAGCCGCCGGCCAAAAAGCCGATCGCCTGCGTGGGCAAAAGTTTTTCAATGCCACTGCAGCCAATGATTTGAGCTGTGCATCTTGTCATGGTGCTTCACCAACACAGCCGGGCAAACACGCCAGTACTGGCAAAACCATCGCACCCTTGGCGCCTTTGGTCAATCCAGATCGGTTTTCAGATTCGGCCAAAGTTGAAAAGTGGTTTCGCAGAAATTGCAAAGACGTGCTGAGCAGGGAGTGCACACCCCTTGAAAAGGCAGATGTGGTGGCTTACGTAAAGGACATGAAATGAGATTTCAACAATGGGTGATTCGCAGTTCGGTTGCGACAGTTTTGAGTTTGGGTTGTTTGACTTCTGTCATGGCTGAAAGGCCGCTCATGCCGTCTAATGTGCTGCCTGCTTACAAAAACGAATGTGCGTCTTGTCACATGGCTTACCCCCCGGCCATGCTGTCTAAGCCTTCTTGGCAGCGCATCATGGGCAGCCTTGACAAACACTATGGCACAGACGCCTCTGTGGATGCCGCCACCGAACGAAAAATTGGTGTGTGGCTGCAGTCCTTGGGTGGCACCTACAAGCGGGTTGAGGCATCCTCACCTGCAGACCGATTGACCACCACGCAATGGTTTGAAAAGAAACATCGCAAGATCGACAAAGCCGTGTGGACGCGCAAATCAGTCAACGGCAAAGCGCAATGTCAAGCTTGCCATCAAGGCGCCGACATTGGCAATTTTGAAGACGACGGGGTTCGTATCCCGCTTTGAAAATCAAAATTTAATTCACAAAAATCAAAGTTCAAGGCCTACAACATGACACACAGCACACTCAATCCGCTGACTTCTTCCGCGCAAGTGGCAACGCCTAGCCGCCGCATTGTCGAGTTGCCCATGCGCTTGTTTCACACCTTCATGGCCATCAGCTTTGTAGGGGCCTACATCACCGCTGAAAGCGAGCGCTTCAGGTTGCTCCATGTCAGCTTAGGCTACACCCTGTTTGGTTTGGTGATCTTCAGGGTGCTTTGGGGCATGATGGGACCTCGTCAATCAAGGCTGAGCGCTGCTTGGCGAAAACTGGAAGCCATCAAAGAATTCAAATCTGATTTGCAGAATTTTCCTGAGTCAATCTTGAGCTGGAATGGACAAACGCTGCGCAAATTGGGTACGGTGGTGTTAACGGCTGCAGCATTCAGCACGCTGCTGGTGTCTATTTTTATCACCATTTCGGGATATGCCCTCTACAATGAAATCACTGGCGATTGGATGTCGGAAATTCATGAGTTTTTTGGTAACTTTTTACTCATGGCGGTGCTCTTGCACATTGTCGTTATTGGGCTCTTGGTCATGGGTAAAAAAGCGCAAGGTTTGCGCCCCATGTGGTCGGGAAGGCGCGCTGGCGCAGGGCCCGATGTGGCCAAAAGCAATCATCTGTGGGCGGCCATGTTGCTCAGCGTGCTTGTGACTTCGTTCTTGTATTTTCAACTGACATAAGGCCTAGATTCACCATGCGCGTGCTGTTGGCAGAAGACGACGAAACCCTGGGCTCTGGCCTCAAGGCTGGCTTGGCGCAGCACGGCTTTCAGGTGGACTGGGTGCGAGACGGTGTGGCGGCCGAGCGAGAAATGCTGACGCAGGTACACGAGGTTGTTATTTTGGACATGGGCTTGCCACGCCAAGACGGTTTGGTCAGTTTGCAAAAGATTCGTCAAAAGAAAATTACAACACCGGTTCTCATTTTGACGGCGCAAGATGCGGTGTCATACAGAATCAAAGGTTTAGATACAGGCGCCGATGATTATTTGATCAAACCTGTCGACTTGTTAGAACTTGCAGCGCGCTTGCGTGCCTTGGTCAGAAGGGCGCATGGGGAAATTCAGAGCACCGTTACGGTCAAAGACGTGAAGTTGAATTCCACTGCGCGTGTGGTTGAGTTAAAAGGCCAGCCGGTTGACTTGTCTGCTCGTGAGTTTGATCTGTTGTTTACATTCATGATGCATGCGGGTCAGGTTCTCACGCGAGAGCAGTTAGAAAAGCATTTGTACAGTTGGGGCACCGAAGTCAGCAGCAACACCGTGGAAGTGCATGTCTACCATTTGAGACGCAAACTGGGCAATGATGTGATTCAAACCATTCGGGGTGTTGGCTACGTCATGCCAAAATGAAGAAATGACGTCAATCAAAAAGAGACCCTCACTCCAATCTCGGCTACTAAGCTCGTTGATGGGCGTGACCGCTGTGGCATGGTTGCTTATGTTGGGCCTCACTTGGTATGAAACCGACCACGAGCTCAATGAGTTGTTGGATGCGCATCTGGCACAAACCGCTTCATTCTTGGTCTTTCAAACGGGGGATGGTCATGAAGGCCACAGCGATTTCACCTCCAGTCCTATCTTGCACAAATACCAACCCCGCGTTGCATTTCAAATCTGGCATGAAGACGAGTTGGTGGTGCGATCAGAAAAAGCCCCCTTGGCCCCCTTTAGAAATGATCGTCAAAGTGGCCTGATCGACAGGAATGTCGATGGGCAAGTGTGGCGTATTTTCAGCACGCAAGGCCAAGAAAAAGATGTCTGGATTCATGTCGCCGAATTGGGTAAATACCGTCACGACATTTTGTACGCAGGCCTAGAAAGCGCCATCCTTCCCCTGTTGTTGGTCTTTCCACTTTTGGCTTTGTTCATCTGGTGGTCTATCAGGGTCTCGTTGGCGCCTTTGCGACATGTGGGACAAGAGATTGGATTGCGCAAAGCGTCTTCGCTTCAGCCATTGGAAGAAGAAACCGCAGTTCAAGAAGTTCAGCCCTTGGTGCAAGCTTTGAACCAGTTGTTCAAGCGTGTAGAAATTCAGATGGCCAGTGAGCGACAGTTTACGTCCGACGCCGCCCATGAGTTGCGCACGCCTGTGGCTGCCATTCGGATGCAAGCGCAAGTTGCCATTGGCGCTTCAGAACCCATCGCGCAAAGCCAAGCCATGCAAGCCCTGCTTCAGGGCTGCGATCGAGCAACACGTTTGATTGCACAACTTTTAGAACTTTCAAGATTGGACGCTGCAGAATTCAATCAGGACGCAGTCAGCTTAGAGCCTGTGGATGTGATCGCATTGACGCGCCAACAACTGGCTGAGTCGGGACCTGCTTGGCTTGCAAAGAATCAGACTTTGAATTTTGAAGCGCCAGAGAGGCTGATGCTCAAGGTCAAGCCTGAGTGGTTGTCCATTGTGGTTCGCAATTTAATTGACAATGCCAGCCGCTACAGCCCTGAGGGGTCACGTGTGCAAGTAGCGTGGCAAGAAGGTGCACAGCCTACCTTCACGGTTGAAGACAGCGGACCTAGCATGACTGAAATCGATCGAGATCGACTAGGTGATCGATTTTTCAGAGTCTTAGGCAACACCGCATCAGGCTGCGGTTTGGGATGGTCCATTGTGCGAAGAATTGCGCAATTGAGCGGTATCAACGTGCAATTAGGCACCAGCGCATCGCTGGGCGGCTTGAAAGTAACCTTGAGCTGGCCCGATAACAGTATTTAAGGCTTCTTTTCAAAGCTGACAAGCTTATTTGTCATTTAAGACTAGCTTCATCTAGGCTCTTTAAATTCTAGTTCTCAGCAAAGCAATTTCATTGCAATCAAAGGGAACTATATGAGCAACGATTCAAACAAAGGCTATAAATTCAATATTTTGAATGGTGCCGTCACAGCAGTTTATGAGATCAAAAATGGACGCACTAAGTTTGAAAGTATGGACAGGGATGAAGTCTGGTCAGTTGATGGTAGCAATGTCGTCAAAACTGAGTATGAACACGGTCGCGCTGAAACTACCACTTACAGCGACATTGACGGAGATGGAATTTTTGCCAAGATGTCCAAGTCTTATTCCACTGATAGCTCATCAATCTCAAACTCATTAACAACTCAAACTTCAAATACCAACCAATTGCAAAATGGCTATCAATTTGATGTTGTCAATGGCGCTGTAGCTGCCGTTTATGAAATTGAACGCGGCTATAAATCACAAGAAAGAATTGACTTGAATGAAACTTGGACAATTGACGGCTCCAACATCATCAAAACAGAAGTAGAACGTGGCATTACAGAAACCTCAATCTATTCAGATTTAGATGGTGATGGTGTATTCGCTAAGGTTTCAAAATCTTATGTTGCGACAGATGGTAGTGTTTGGAGTGGAAGCGCTTCAGGCACTGACAGCGATGACCAGTGGCGCGGTAACAATAGCGATGATAACTACTATGCAGGAAATGGCAATGATCGCTTGTCAAGTGGCAACGGTAATGACGATCTGTATGGCGCAGATGGCGATGATCAATTAAATGGCGAATCTGGCTCTGACGACCTTTATGGCGGTATAGGCAACGACTTTTTATCAGGTGGCAACGACAATGATCACCTGGAAGGTGGATTTGATAATGATCGTTTAGACGGTGGTAATGGCGATGACTACTTGAACGGTGGATCTGGTATTGATGCACTGACAGGTGGTATTGGCAGTGACGACCTATATGGTGAAGATGGTGACGACACATTAATTGGTGGGGCAGGCTCAGACGATCTTTATGGCGGATTGGGTAACGACACATTCAGAATTACAAATGTGTTTGAATCAGGTCTGACTAGCACCACTCGCGATCATATTTTTGACTTTACCAATGGCGACAAAATTGATCTTTCAGCCATTGATGCTAAAGTTGGAAATTGGACAAATGATGCTTTTACATTCATCGGTAATGCTTCTAACTTGTCACTTGCCAACGCAAACGGCGCTGTATGGTTTGAAAATGGCGTTCTGTATGGAAGCAACGACAGAGATACAGCCGCTGAGTTTCAAATAGAGCTTGTTGGTGTAACTTTAATTAGTCAAACCGATTTAGTTCTGTAAATTTCCATTGCTGGGATTAAGGCGCCTTCGGGCGCCTTTTTTGCCTTTAGGACGTCAACCGTTTATCCTTTAAAAGGACATCACCACCAACTGTCGTGTAACACGACACTTCTTGACCACTTGAACCCACAAGCACGGTAGCCCCGCAGAAACCGAACCTGACTCAACGATTTGTACGCATAGCTTGTCCTTTTGAAGGACAACTTTTAAAGACCCCAAACTCGATTCAAAAGTTCTGAGAATCATCGGAGGAATCGTTTGGCTTAAAGATTTGCATGGCGTGTAACTTTTCCAAAAACTGGTTCGAGCCCCAAGGCTAGCGTCTAACTTTCGGGCTGACAAATGACAGCCCTGAGTGCAAAATCTACGAAATCGCTGGAAAACTGTAAATTACAGTTTTCGTTCAATTACACGAAATATTACACGTCGGTTATTTTTGCCTTTAAGTCGTTGATTTATATAGGTTTTTGAGGAGCCTG
>CANNNB010000149.1 GCA_947505995.1 Comamonadaceae bacterium | reverse complement strand
GGGGGTTTTACCAAGGGCCGTGGCCAAGGCGTGCACGGCATCGTGGGTGGCGTCGCTGGTTTGCAAACCACGGATGATTTCGACCAAGGCCATCATGGGCACTGGGTTGAAAAAGTGCATGCCTATGAAGCGGTCGGCTCGGGTGGTCACAGCAGCCAACTGTGTGATTGAAATCGAAGAGGTGTTCGATGCGATGATCACTTCAGGCGCCAGCATGCCATCGAGTTGCTTCAGAATTTTGATTTTGAGGTCTTGGTTTTCTGTAGCCGCTTCAATCACCAGGTCAGCACTCTTTAAATCTTCGTACTGCGTGCTGCCTTGAATTTTGGACAAAGCTGCAAGCTTGTCGGCCTCGGTTATTTTTTCTTTCCTTAGCAAGCGGTCTAAGCTGCCCGATACCGTGGCAATGCCCTTGGCCACTGCTGCTTCAGAAATGTCGACCATCACCACCGGAATACCTGCTACTGCACATGCTTGTGCAATGCCGTTACCCATGGTGCCTGCACCAATGATGCCAACTTTTAGAATGATCATGATTTTAAAAAAGGAAAGTTAAAAAAATTATTGCGTCGCTTGTTGTCAATCTCTGAAGCGTTTGCGCGTTAAGGCCAAGGCCACCCAAAAAGCGACGACAGCAACGCCTATCAGCAAACCTAAATTGCTCGCAACATGGCTTGGCCATTGATCCAAAAACAAAGGTCGAACCAGCTCAATGGCCGCTGTCAATGGCAAATAGTCAGTGATCCTTTGCAGCCATTCTGGCAACTGCGTGCGCGGAAAGTAAATGCCCGATAAAAACATCATGGGCGTTAAAAACAAGGTGAAGTAATAGGTGAAGAAGTCATAGCCTTTGGCCATGGCATTGAAAATCAGAGCAATGCAACTGAAGGTGATACCCACCAACCACAACACCGGCCATGCCAACAACAATTTCCAACTGTGGCTAATGCCCAAGACCAGCATGACCCCCAAAATAGCGGTCACTGTAAACAGCGCTTTGTAAGAAGCCCACAACATTTCGGCCATGACCACATCGTCCAAGCGCACTGGCGCGTTCATGATGCCATCCCAAGTTTTTTGCATGTGCATGCGCGAGAAAGCTGAATACAAAGCTTCAAAAGAAGCGGCATTCATGGCACTCATGCAAATACTGCCGCTGGCCAAAAACAAGATATAGGGCACTTGCTGTCCCCCCGTACTCACCTCGCCCACCAAAGCGCCCAAACCATAGCCAAAGGCCACCAACCACATGAGGGGCTCAGCAATGTTGCCCACCAGACTGGGAAGCGCCAACTTGCGCCAAACCAAAAGGTTGCGCATGAAAACTGGCCACCAGCGCATGGACAATTGCGGCGGCGCCCAAACCGATGGAATCACATGTTGTTTGCGCATCATGCATTCTCCCTAATTTGTCGACCGGTGAGTTTCAAGAACAAGTCCTCTAAGTTGGCAGGTCGATGCAAACTTCGAACATGCGGCCACGCCTGCAAAGCCATAAGCAAAGGCTGGGCTTGCGAGGTATAGAAAAAAGCCGTTTCGCCGCTGATTTCAACGCGAGCGGCATGTTGCCGCAAAGGCGAGTCCTCGCCGGCCAAGGCCAACGCACCTTGCCCATACAGTTCAACCACATCAGGCTCTAAGTGCTGCGCAATCAAATCGCGCGGCTTACCTTCGGCTATTTTTTTGCCATGGTCAATGACCAACAAGCGATCGCACAAACGCTCAGCCTCGTCCATGAAATGGGTGGTGAGCAAAATGGATTTGCCTTCTTGCATGAGCATTTGCAAGCGCTCCCACATCAGGTGCCGAGCCTGCGGGTCTAGGCCTGTGGTGGGCTCGTCCAACATCAACATTTGCGGTTGATTGATGAGCGCTCGCGCCAAACTTAAGCGCCGCTTCATACCACCAGACAACTCACCAGGCTTGGCTTTGGCCTTGCTGGTCAATGCGCCAAACTCCAACAGGCTTGCAATCCGGGCTTTGATGTCACGATCTTTGATGCCAAAGTAACGGCCATACACCAGCAAATTTTCTTCGGCGGTGAAATCTGGGTCCAGTGTGTCCATTTGAGCCACAACGCCCAAACGTGCCTTGATGGCCAAGGCTTCATCGGGCATCGACAGGTTTTCAAAATAAGTGATGCGGCCTGCATCGAGGGCTGTCAATCCCAGGCACATCCGAAGGGTGGTCGTTTTGCCAGCACCGTTGGGGCCAATCACCCCCAGACATTCTCCAGGCGAGATGTGAAACGACAAATCGTCCACGACGGTGTTATTGCCAAAACTTTTGACCAAGTTTTCGACATTCAATAAATAATTCATAGCTTGATTGTGCCTCGGAGATACCTGTTAATTGCTGACCCCATCTAGGTTCCTAAAGTTGGGTGAATCCATAAAGCCAATCGCTCAAAGCTGGCTTGCCAGCTTTAAATTAATATGTATACTTATTAAATCAAAGAAAATCCTCAGGAGACTGACCTTGAACGCCTCTCAACATACCGATTCTTTGGGTCGTTTAGAAGATTTGCCGGCTGACTACATTGCCGACATGACCGCCCTGTCGATCGCGCCTTTGTGGCCGCAATTGCGGGGTCTGTTGCCGCGCGGAAAACCCTCGCGTGTCACTCAGCCCTTCGTTTGGCATTACAAGGATGTACGCCCACAGCTCATGCGCGCCGGGGAACTCACACCCATTGAAAAAGCAGAGCGTCGTGTTTTGGTGTTGTGCAACCCAGGGCACGGCATTGAAAAATTGGTCGCCACCCCAAACATCTACGTTGGCATGCAGTTGATCTTGCCTGGCGAGGTGGCCCCCAACCACCGCCACACGCCCAGCGCAGTGCGCTTTGTGGTGGAAGGTGAAGGCGGTTTTACCACTGTGCAAGGTGAAAAATGCCCCATGCACAAGGGCGATTTGATCTTGACACCCGCTGGTCTTTGGCACGAGCACGGCCACGAAGGCCAAGGCCCCGTGGTGTGGATGGATGCACTGGATTTGCCCATGGTTTATGGCATGGAAGCCTCTTACGCCATTGAAGGACCTTCACAAAATGCCAGCCCAGATTTAGATGCCTCGCAAACCAAATACCAACGTGCAGGCCTGGTACCCTTCAGTTCATTGAGTCAATCGGTGCGGGCGCCTTATCCCCAAATTCGCTACCCCTGGGTGGATGTGCGCAAAGCCCTGTTGGCGCTTGAAAAAGGCACGGCCAAAGACGATGCGGTTCAACTGGCTTATGTCAACCCAGAAACGGGAGCACCTTGCTTGCCCACCTTGGGTTTCTCTGCCCAACTCCTAAGAGATGGTCTTGACTTCAGCCCACGTCGCAGATCAGCCAGTTCGGTCATGCATGTGATTGAAGGCCGCGGCGAATCCGAGATCGACGGCGTGAGCTTGAAATGGTCAGAAGGCGATACAGTGGCCATTCCCACACACGCCCAAATTAAGCACCGCGCCAGCAATGGCCATGCCTATCTTTTTCATGTTGACGATGCGCCCACACAGCGCGCATTGGGCTTTTATCAGGAGTTCTGAGCATGAGCGGCACTGGCAAAAGCTTCATTGTCGTGGGCGGCGGTATAGGCGGTTTAGCGGCCGCTGTCGCGCTCAGTCAACAGGGCGTTCATGTCAGCGTTTTAGAACAAGCGGCCGAGTTGGGTGAAATTGGCGCAGGGGTTCAATTGGGGCCCAATGCCTTTGCAGCACTTGACGCTTTAGGGGTTGGTGAGAATGCGCGCAAGCGGGCTGTGTTCACAGAACGTCTCATCATGATGGATGCTGTGGACGGCTCTGAGGTTGGCAGCTTTCCAGTGGGTCAGGCTTTTCGCGATCGCTTCAAGAATCCATACGCTGTGATTCACCGTGCAGACATCCACACCTCCATGTTGGAAGCGACGAGAGGCTCCAATCTGATCCATGTGGAAACCTCGACCAAGGTTGTGAGCGTAAGCCAAGATGACGCAGGCGTTACGGCAGTCGACCAACACGGCCGCGTCTTCAAAGCCGATGCCTTGGTGGCCGCCGATGGCGTTCGTTCTGTGATCCGCGAAAAATTATTCAATGACCCGCCTCGCATTTCGGGTCACGTGGTGTACCGCGCTGTGGTGCCTGTGGCAGAAATGCCGCTCGATTTGCAAATCAATGCGCCCGTAGTTTGGGCTGGCCCTGACTGTCACTTGGTGCACTACCCGCTGCGCGATGGCCAGCAATACAACTTGGTCGTGACCTTTCACAGTCGAGACGAAGAGGAATGGGGTGTGACGGATGGCAGCAAGGAAGAGGTGCTCAGTTATTTTGATGGCATTTGCCCTCGCGCAAGGCAGATGCTGCACCTTCCCAAAACTTGGCGCCGCTGGGCCACCGCCGATCGCAACCCTTTAGAAAAGTGGGGCGATGGCCGCGTGACCATGTTGGGTGATGCGGCACACGGCATGCTGCAGTACATGGCACAAGGCGCCTGCATGGCCATTGAAGACGCTGTGACTTTGGGCGAAGCCATGAAGCATTGCCAAGGCGATGTGCTCAAAGCTTTTCAGTTGTATGAGAAAAGCCGCATTCCACGCACCGCGCGGGTGGTGTTGTCGGCCCGTGAAATGGGTCGCCTGTATCACGCCAAAGGTGTTGAACGATTGGTGCGCAACCAGTTGTGGGAAGGCCGTACACCAGAGCGCTTCTACGATGCCCTTGAATGGCTTTATGGTTGGCGCGCCGAAAACTCATTGGTCCTTTGAAGACTTCTGCTCTTTGTCAATGCCAGCTCGTCAGCATCGACCGAAGACCCTCCTACAATAGCCCCTAGTGAGAATCTAGGGAGTTCGAGTGTCTGATCAATTGGCGGTGATACCGCAATACCTGATGCCCAAGCTGGCCATGACCCGCTTGGCGGGCCGCGTGGCCAGTGCTGAATGGGGCACTGCTACCACCTGGATCATCAAGCGTTTTGTGAAACGCTACAACGTGAACATGTCTGAGGCAGCCCATGCCGACCCCGCACACTACAAAAGCTTCAATGAATTTTTCACACGACCTTTAAAAGACGGTGCCCGTCCCATTTCTAACAGCGAATGGGTTTGCCCCGTTGACGGCGCCATCAGCCAATGCGGTGCCATTGAACGCGATCAAATTTTTCAAGCCAAGGGCCACCAATACAGCACTCGCGCCTTGGTCGGTGGTGATGCTGCACTGGCTGCACAATTTCAAAATGGCCAATTTGCAACGCTGTATTTAAGCCCGCGTGATTACCACCGCATTCACATGCCAATTGCGGGCAAGTTGCTTCGCATGGTCCATGTCCCGGGTGATTTGTTTTCTGTGAACCCCACCACGGCGCGCGGCGTGCCAGGTCTGTTTGCGCGCAACGAACGCGTGGTGTGTGAGTTTGAAACCGAAAAAGGCCCCATGGTTTTGGTGCTGGTTGGCGCCACCATTGTCGGCAGCATGGCCACGGTCTGGCATGGTCAGGTGAACCCGCCTCGCCCGGCTAACGTGCGGGAATGGCGCTATGAGTCACAAGATGTGCGTCTGCAAAAAGGCGAAGAGATGGGGCGGTTTTTGTTGGGTTCTACGGTGGTCATGCTGTTTCCAGAAAACAGCATTCAGTTCCCTGCCGATTGGCTCAGCACTCGCCCGCTTCAAATGGGCGAGGCGATGAGCACCTAGAAATTTGAAGGCTTGCGCCTTCAAATTTCTATCTTCGAACCCAGCTCCACCACCGAGTTGTTGGGCAACTTCAAGAACTCAGCAGCGGCACTGGCGTTCAAGTGCATTTGGGCAAACAACTTCTCACGCCAATTGGCCATACCACCACCAATGGTGGGGATCACGATGTCACGGGACAAGAAATAACTGGTGGTCATAGGATCAAGGTCAGCCCCATGAACTTTCAGCTGCTCCAAGGCCTTCGGCAAATCGGGATCATTTTTAAAGCCATAGTTAACGATCACTTGCCAGCAGTCGTGGTGCAAAGGCTCAATTTCTATTCGCTTGTTCAAACCAATCCAAGGTACT
>CANNNB010000148.1 GCA_947505995.1 Comamonadaceae bacterium | reverse complement strand
TCCACCGAAAGGCCGCAAGGCACCAAGGTGAGGATTAGAGCAACAGAGACGAGCCGATTCAGTTCGGGTGAAACGGGCAATCTCTACGCGCAGCAATACCAAATAGGCACACGTTGATCTGGTTCCGGAGAGTGTGCGGGTAGGTAGCATCGAGCCGGGTGGGCAACCCTCGGCCCAGATTAATGGCGGTCACATTGAAGGCAACTTCAATGCACAGAATCCGGCTTATCGGTGGGCTTCACACTTTTTCCTCATGGCTAATTGCAAGCCATAAAAAAAACGCGCCTCAGTTGCCTAGGGCGCGTTTGAATCAAAGGCGAGCAGTGCTGCTCGCATTTATTTAACGAGTAGGAACCAAGCTGGCTGCCAACGCAAAAACCGAGTTGGGCACGTTCACTTTGACGGGCTGGCTTTTAGGCTTGGCAAACACGCCGCGCTTGACCACAGAAGGTGCGGGCTCAACATTGACGCCTTTGGCGCGCTGCTCAGACACCAATTGACGCAAGCTGATGGACTGCAAATGTGCCAACATTTTTGCGTTCAAACTGGCCCATAAATCACTGCTCATCCAAGTACTGGCTTCAGAACTGTTGTTGTCTTCTGACTCGGCAGAACTGTCTACCGCACTGACGATGTCGGCCATGGTGATTTTTTCGGCATTGCGTGCCAAAGAATAACCACCGCCAGGACCACGTGTGCTTTCCACCAATTGGTGCTGGCGCAGTTTGCTGAAAAGTTGCTCCAAATAGGAGAGTGAAATTTGGTGACGCTCGCTGATGGCTGAGAGCGAGACAGGGCCTCGATCTTCGCGCAACGCGACATCGATCATGGCCGTGACGGCAAAACGACTTTTGGTGCTTAAACGCATGGTGGTTTCCTTTCAGCACAGGCGGCAAATCAAAGTTAAGACATTTTCTCAAACTTACAAGCACAATTGAGGATGCCCTGATGAATTTCAAGGGCTTCAAGGTCAAGAATGTCGCAAAAATGCCCCAAAACTGAGGATTTTTTCAAAATCTTTCGTAGGGCATCAGGGCGCGCCATTGACCGGGCGCCAAAGGGGCCATCAAAACTCGGCCCATTCTCACCCTTTTGAGCCCAATGAGCCGAAGGCCAGTATTTTCAATGACACCGGCTGCATACCCCGGTTGGTACCCCTTGAAAGCCATGCGCAAACCCGTTTTATTCGGGTTCTCATTGCTGACGCTGGTTTTAAGACCCGTGGGACACATGTCAAGGAGCTGGTCGGGGCTGACCGAGCCCTGCACTTCGGCCAGCATTTCGTGTTCTAAAGGGGTGCGTTCGTCTTGAAGTTTGCGCAGCATGCTGGGGTCTTCAGACAAAACCACCAAGCCCGATGCCGCATCTTCTAAAGCCGCAGCGCATTGCAAGATTTTTTGAAGCCTGGGCGTGAGACTGATGCCCGAGCGGTCTTGGTTGGAGCGTAACTCTGGGGTTAAGCTTTTCCAAATGTTTTTGTGGCTCTTGGGCAAGCAACTTTGCCCAGCCTCTTTGTGCAGGATGAGCGTCAGCATGGGCACTTTGCCGCGCTGAGCCGTGCTGTGAATGTCTATTTTTTCATCGTTTACACGGTGCGCTGGTTCGTCCACCACCACCTCATTGACCTTGACCCAGCCACCCACAATGACCTGCTCGGCTTCGCTGCGGGAGCATTTCAAAATATCGGCAACGCGTTTGGCAAGGCGTATGCCCTCGGTTGGCTTGATTGCAATCATGGATTTCTGGCTGTGTCAGTTGTTGCCTGGCGGCATTGACTGAATGCGGTCTACGTGGGCCTGCAAAGAACGTGCAGCCACCGGCCACAAACGTTGTGGCACGTCGTTGTAGGCATGCGCTACCCAGTCTTCCAAGCTGCCATGCGGCAAGGCACGCATGGCGGCAATCACCTTGGCTTCTCGCTTTAACCGATGTGCTTTAAGTTGTGCAATGGCCTGCGAGGCAAAGCCCAACACGTAACCATGGGCTGGCAGGATAAATTCAAGGTGGTGCGCTTGGCTCTCATCGGCCAACAGGTCCAATGAATCGAGGTAATCGTTCATGCTGCCGTCAGGTGGGTTGACCACCGTGGTGCTGCCATTCAGAACATGATCTCCCGTGAACAACAAGCCATCTTCCAAGAGGGCCAGACACAAATGATTGGCCGCATGGCCTGGGGTGTGCAGCACTTTCAAGCTGTGTTCGCCGACCTTCAAAATTTCGGCATGTTCAAGCTCTCGATCGGGCTTGAATTGGCTTTGTGCATTGGCCGTGCTGGCAGACGACAAGCCCAAAATGGGTGGCAAGCCACCGGCTTGACCTTTGCAAAGAGTCTGCAAAGGCTTGGCGCCTGGTGAGTGATCGGGGTGTGAGTGGGTGCACACAATCATTTGAATTTGTCCGCCCGTGGCGCGCCAAATTTTTTCTAAATGATCGGGGTCGGCAGGACCCGGGTCAATCACGATGTAGCCACTTTGGGGGTCGCCCACCCAGTAGGTGTTGGTGCCAGGGCCTGTCATGACGCCTGGGTTTGGGGCAGTGAGGCGTTGCACATTTTTTAGCAGCGCCACGGGATGGTGGGACTGCCAATCGAGGTGGTGCACGATTTGGCCATCGGGGCTGGTGAGGGCCAATTCGCCGTAGGGCGATTCGTGCTCCATGTAGCGCTCTTCTTTGCCGGCCAATATACCTGCGCGCGGGCAGCTGGTCCAAAGCGGTTCATCGTTGACAGCGCAGGCATCTAGCACCGCTTGCACATTGGCAAATGGCGTGAGGCGTTGCAGGGTGCGGATGGTGGGAAAGATGATAAAAAAGTCGCCCGCTTCATGGCGTTGAAGGGCATCAGAGGGGCGCACCCACACCGGCTCGAATTGCTCGGACTCATCGGCCACAGGCAATTGGTCGTCAGGCATGCGCGCCACCAAAAACGGCACATCGAAGCGCTTGGGCAAGTCGCGGTCAGTGATCCAGTGGGCGAGTACAAACACCTGATCGGCAGCCAGTTTGAAGCCCAGAGCAGCACATTGGGCTGTCAAGGGCTGGCTTCGGTCTAGGTGGTCGATGTCTTGCGCATTGGTCATGCTTTGATCGGCCCGATAGGCCAACAAAATGCCCAGTTCTTCAAAACTTTCGCGAATGGCGGCGATGGCTTGCGTGAGGTGCAGGTCGCTTTGGGTGGAGCGGCGCTTGGCTTGTGAGTGCGATGCTTTATCGAGGGCGTCTATGCCGCCGCCTGGAAACACATAAGCACCAGGTGCAAAACTGGCTGTGAGTGAGCGACGTGTCATGAGCACTTCAATGCCGTGAGGGCTGTCGCGCAGCAACAGCACCGTGGCGGCAGGCCGTGTCACGGCGGGTTCTCGCTGGGAATGCAATAGTTGATGAGGTCTGACCATGTGCTGATTATCATGCTTTGTGCCAACCAGGCTCCGAACCGATGATAATTGGGCCATGCGAATTCGCTTTACAAAAATGCAAGGGGCTGGCAACGACTTTGTGGTGCTTGACGAAACCCGCGAGCGCCATCATTTGTCAAGAGCCCAATACCGTTTCTTGGCCAACCGTCACTTTGGCGTGGGGGCTGATCAAATTTTGACGGTTCGCCCGGCACCCAATGACACGCTCGATTTTGAATATGTGATTCACAACGCCGATGGCGGTGAGGTGGAGCACTGCGGCAATGGCGCGCGTTGCTTTGTGCGTTATGTGCGCGACAAAGGCCTGACCTCCAAAGACCGCATTCGCGTGAAAGTGCAGCAAGGCGAGATTGAATTGCAAATGAAACCCGATGGCCGCGTCACGGTCAACATGGGCGCACCCATCTTGGATCTGCCCAAAGTTCCGTTTAACCCTGAAGGTTTGCAACACAGTTTGGTCAATGCATGTGAGGTCTGGCGTTTAGCACTCAAAACCATCGACGCATCTCAAGGCGCTACTGCGGTGGCCGATGTGGTGGTGGTGTCGATGGGCAACCCTCATGCTGTTCAATTGGTGGACAAAGTCGACACGGCGCCCGTTCTGACACAGGGCCCCTTGATTGAAAATCACAGGGCCTTTCCCAATCGCGTGAATGCAGGCTTCATGCAGGTACTGAGCCGAGATGCGATTCGTTTGCGCGTGTTTGAACGTGGTGCTGGCGAAACCCTGGCTTGCGGCACTGGCGCTTGTGCGGCTGTGGTCGCAGGCATCCGGATGGGCTTGCTCAACCCCCAAGTCGATGTCCAAACGCATGGCGGTGTGCTCAGCATTGAATGGCAAGGCGCTGCTTTGAACGATGTGTCTCTTCCAGTGATGATGACCGGCCCAGCCACTTCGGTGTTTGAAGGCGAAATTGATGTTCCCGAATTACCTTGATTAGAAAGACAGGCATGACCTCTACATCCATCAATCCGATGAATCCCATTACGGAAGACGACATCGCTGATTTCTTGGCCAATACACCTGACTTTTTCTTGCGGCATGCGCAGTTGTTGTCTTCGGTTCACTTAATGAGTCCGGACAATCACCGTTCGGTGAGTTTGCAAGAGCGCCAAGCTCAAATGCTGCGCGACAAAATTCGTGCGCTTGAAATGCGCATCATGGAAATGATTCGCCACGGCAATGAGAACATGATCATCACTGAAAAGCTACAGAAGTGGGCTTGTGAGCTGTTGCAAACGCCTGCTTCTGAGCGCGTGCCTTCAGCATTGAAAAACATCGAGATGCGATTTCAAGTGCCGCAAGTGGCAGTTCGCTTGTGGGGTGTCTCCGATGTGTTTTGTGATGCACCCTATGCGCAAGCAGTAAGCGATGAAGTCAAGCAGGCTGCAAACAGTTATGCATCCCCTTTTGTGGGCACCAGTTCCGGCATTGAAGCGGTTCAATGGTTGCAAGATCCCGCGCACGCTGCCTCTGTGGCCTTGTTGCCCTTGCGTTTGCGCAAAGACCAAACGCCTTTTGGCTTGTTGGTTTTGGCATCGCCCGACGCACAGCGTTTTCACAGCGGCATGGGGACCGACTTTTTAGAGCACTTGGCCGAACTGTGCAGCGCTGCCTTGTCAGCTTTGTTGGCTACAAAGGGCTAGGCCATGGACGAGCGCGTTGCGCGTTACCTCGATCATGTGCGTTTTGAAAAACGCCTGGCTGAGAGAACCACCACGCTGTATGCCTTAGATCTCCAAAAACTTTCTGAATTTGCACAGGTTGCAAATGTCGATTTGGCGCAAGTGCAAAGCTTGCATGTGCGCAGGTGGGTCGCTCAAATGCACAGCGGCGGCCGCACCGGACGCGGCATTGCGCTCATCTTGTCAGGCTGGCGCGGCTTTTACCATTGGCTCGCACGCGAGAATCTCATTGCGCACAATCCGGTCGAAGGTGTGCGTGCCCCCAAAGTTGCCAAGCCACTGCCCAAAGCGCTGGGTGTAGACGAAGCGGTGCAGTTGGCCGAACACTCTGAAGAGGCCGATGATCCTTGGCTAGAGGCTCGCGATGCTGCGATGGTGGAATTGCTTTACGGCTGTGGCTTGCGTGTGGCCGAGCTCACAGGGTTAGATGTGACGGCCAGCACAGAAGCTGCTAAAAAAGGCCGTGGATGGATCGATTTACAAGGCGCTGAGGTCATGGTGCAAGGCAAAGGTGGCAAGCGCAGAACGGTGCCTCTGGGCCAAGGCGCACTGAAGGCCCTTGCGCTTTGGTTACCCTTGCGCAGTCAGGCCCTTGGCATGATGACCCAACCTGTACCAGGCTTGACAGACGTTGCGCTGGCGCTCTTCCCGGGTCGGCATGGTACGCGTTTAACAGCACAGTCGGTGTGGCAACGGCTGAAAAGGCGCAGCTTGTTGGCAGGATTGGCCACGCCTGTGCATCCGCACATGTTGAGGCATTCGTTTGCCAGCCATTTGCTTCAGTCAAGCAGTGACTTGCGCGCTGTACAAGAGTTGTTGGGCCACGCCAACATCAGCACCACACAGGTTTACACCCGACTGGATTTTCAGCATTTGTCCAAGGCCTATGACGCGGCACATCCAAGAGCCAAAAGGGGCGGCGTACCAGGCAAACAAGCGAAAAAATAATTGCCTGTGCCTGAAGGTTTTTTGCTCGCATTCGAGTGGGACAATGGCGGTATG
>CANNNB010000147.1 GCA_947505995.1 Comamonadaceae bacterium | reverse complement strand
TGGCTCCTAAAAGTGTGCCCACCATAGGTCCAAGAGCCAGCATCATTGACAATTTCGCTGGCGCTGCGCTTGCCAGTTTCAAGGGCTGCCATGGCCATGAACGGTTTGTAGGTTGAGCCGGGAGGGTAGGTGCCTCGCATGGCACGATTTAAAAGTGGTTTGTCGATTGACTCACTCAAGAGTTTCCAGCTTTCGCTGTCAATGCCATCGACAAATAAATTGGGATCGAACGTGGGCTTACTCACAAAGGCCAAGATCTCACCCGTACGGGGGTCGAGTGCTACCAATGCACCTCGCCTCTCGCCGTAAAGATCTTCGATCATCTTTTGCAATTTCATGTCGATGGAAAGCACAACGTTTTGACCGGGTGTGGCGGGACGACTGGCAAGTCGCCTGACAGCTCGGCCGCCAGCCGATGTCTCGACTTCCTGCACGCCCGTGATACCGTGCAACTCACGTTCATAGCGTTGCTCTACACCCAGCTTGCCAATGTATTGTGTGCCGCGGTAATTGCCCTCGTCGTCACTCTCTTCGATTTGCTCTTTTTCTTTTTGATTAATACGCCCGATGTAGCCCACCACATGACTTGCCAAATGTCCAAAGGGGTAATTGCGAAACAATCTGGCTTTGATTTCTACGCCTGAAAACCTGTATTGTTGGGCTGTGAATTTAGCCACCTCTTCGTCGGTCAGTCGCGATCGGATAGGCAGTGAGTCGAAGTTTTTGGATTCTTCCCGCATGCGCTTGAAACGTCTTTTGTCGCGCAGCGGAATATCAATGATCTCAGACAAGCTGTCGATGGTGGCGTCTAAGTCTTTCACACGCGAAGGCGTAATTTCTAGGGTGTAAGCCGAATAGTTGTTGGCCAATACCACGCCATTGCGGTCAAGGATGGTCCCTCGGTTGGGCACAGTAGGAAGCACCGCAGTTCGGTTGTTTTCAGCTTGTTCAAGCAAATCTTCATGGCGAATGACTTGCAGGTAAAACAAGCGAATACCCAACAATGCAAAGCACACCAAGACCACGCCCTGCAGCACTATCACACGCGTTTGAAATTTGAATATTTCAAACTCGGTGTTGCGCAACTCGCTCAACGAGGGCAGATGAAAGGCCATGCTTTAAATCGGCCGATTGGCGTCTGGGTCATGCGCTCTTCGCTGCGGCGCAAGCAGAATGAAATTGGCCACAGGCCACAACAAAGTTTCAATGAGGGGTGAGAACAACATGGGCCAACCTGGAAAATCATCGCCAGTGCTTAGGCGGATGAGCAGGCCAATGGCCTCTGCCAAGATGAAGAATGGTGCGATTTGAAGCATCTGCTCTTTGATGGGAAACCAAAGTAGGCGGCGGTGCATGCTGAACGCAAAGTAACTGAGCACAACATAGGACAGGGCGTGCTGCCCCAACAGAGAAGAATGCTGAACATCCATCCACAAGCCGAGAACAAATGCAGTGGCCATACCGACACGGCGGGGTTGGTGAATACCCCAAAAGAAAATGCAGACAGCCAAAACATCTGGCACCCAAAGGGCTTGTGACAAACCAAGCAGCATGCTAAGCAGCAAGCACATTAAAAGGCTCAAGGCGATGAACCAAGGGCTGACTGGCAACAACAATGCCTCGCGACGACTGAGGATCATGGCGTTTTGCCTTTGTAGGGCGTCGAGGCCGCCGTGGGTTGCAAAACCAAGACGTGGCGACCTTTTAGCTCTGCCAATGGGCTTGCGTGAATTCTTGCAAAAGAAATATCTACGCGCCTTTCAATGTGGCTAATGCGGGCCACTTGAAGTCCAGCAGGATAGACGCCATCAATGCCACTGGTGGTGAGCAAGTCGCCCTCTTTCACATCGGCACTGGCGGGTACAAATTTCAACTCAATCATGGCCAGCCCTGCCAAGACGTCGCCACTGGTGATGTTGCGCGCGCCAGTTCGACTGTTTAGCACAGGAATGCTTTGGTCTCTGTCGGTGAGCAGGGTTACTTCTGAGGTCAAGGGATAAACGCGGGTGACTTGCCCGACCACCCCACCGGCGTCAATGACAGGCGAGCCAAGTGCCACATTTTTGAGTTGACCTCGGTCGATCACAATGCGTTGGTTGTAGGGGTCGGGAACATCAAACAGAACTTCGGCAACTTGAGATGCAACAGCCATGTTGGATTGCAGACCCAAAAGTTGGCGAAGATTTTCATTTTCAATTTGCAACTGCTCAACTTGCTGCGAACGCACAGATTGCTGCAGCACCTTGAACTCTGCAGCCTTGAGATTTTTTTGGGCTTGATCCAAATTTTGAAAATAAGTGCCCATGGCCGACAAAGCTTCGCCAGGTTGTAGAACCAACCATTGCACCGGAAGAATCAGAGTTGAAAGGCCAGCACGCAAGGGCTTGGTGAACTGCAGTTGTTTGTCACCAAACACAAGCATCAAAGAGAGAGCGCTGAAAAAAATGAGCTTGGTCAGGGGCGCAAAGCCCACCCTGAAAAAAGGTGGGGGTGAGCGGTCAAGAGACTCCAGCGCCATGAATTGCGCCAGTGTTATTCACTGGTGAAGATGCTACCCAGTCGGTCCATGCGTTCGAGCGCCATGCCGCAGCCGCGTGCAACGCAGGTGAGTGGATCTTCAGCCACCAAGACAGGCAATCCCGTTTCTTCTGACAGCAAACGATCGAGGTCGCGCAGCAGGGCGCCGCCACCTGTGAGCATCATGCCGCGATCTGAGATGTCGGCGCCCAATTCAGGGGGCGTGTGCTCGAGGGCTGTTTTGACCGCTGAAACGATGTTGTTCAGGGGGTCTGTGAGTGCTTCCAGAATTTCGTTGCTGCTGATGGTGAAGCTACGGGGCACACCTTCAGACAGATTGCGGCCTTTGACTTCCATTTCGCGTACTTCGCTGCCTGGGAAGGCCGAGCCGATGTTTTTCTTGATGGCTTCTGCGGTAGGCTCGCCAATGAGCATGCCGTAGTTGCGACGGATGTAGTTGATGATGGCTTCGTCGAACTTGTCGCCACCTACTCGAACACTGCCTTTGTAGACCATGCCGCCCAGAGAAATAACGCCCACCTCGGTGGTGCCGCCGCCAATGTCGACCACCATAGAGCCAGACGCTTCTGACACGGGCAAGCCGGCGCCAATGGCTGCGGCCATGGGTTCTTCAATGAGGTAAACCTCGGAAGCGCCAGCACCTAAGGCCGATTCGCGAATGGCACGGCGCTCAACTTGGGTAGAGCCGCAGGGCACGCAAATGATGATGCGGGGACTTGGCCTGAAGGTGCTGCGGGGGTGCACCATGCGAATGAACTGCTTGAGCATTTGCTCGGTGACCGTGAAGTCGGCAATCACGCCGTCTTTCATGGGGCGAATGGCTTCGATGTTGCCAGGCACCTTGCCCAACATGGATTTGGCTTCGTGACCAACCGCTTGCAAAACTTTTTTACCTTGGGGGCCGCCTTCGTGGCGGATGGCGACAACAGAGGGCTCGTCAAGGACAATGCCTTTGTCGCGCACAAAAATGAGGGTATTGGCGGTGCCCAAATCAATGGCCAAATCGGTAGAAAAATAGCGGCGAAACGAGCTGAACATAAAAAATCCTAATCAACTGCAGGCTTCATATTGCAAACCTGCAGTTAGGGGGGGCATTGAAGGGTGTAAATTGTGGGCTTGAACTGGCTTTTTTGAAGAGCTAGCAGCGAACACACGATAATAACCGATCACTTGAAAAAAAATGCGAATTGAGTCCCCAAATTTGTGGACTCCAAGCGCCTGTAAAGAGTTACTTTTTATGTCCTTAACCGCACTCGACATTGACCGAATCGCCAACCTGGCTCGGTTAGAGCTCCAGCCTGAGGAGGGCCAACGCATGTTGGACCAAATCAATGGATTCTTCTCCATGGTGGAAGCCATGCGCGCTGTGGACACAACTGGCGTCGAGCCCTTGCCGCACCCCATTGCCACCATTCAGGCAGTTGCGCTGCGTTTGCGCGACGATGTGGCCAGTGAGCCCAACCAGCGGGAAGCCAACCAACAAAGCGCCCCCGCTGTAGAGCGCGGTCTGTTTTTGGTTCCCAAAGTGATTGAGTAAAGGGCCAACATGACTGCTTTACACGACATGACCGTTGCCGTACTGGCTAACCACCTTCGCGCTAAAAAAGTCAGCGCGACAGAGGTCGCCCAACACTTTTTGGCGCGCAGCCAGGCCGACGCATCCGGCGCTTTTTTAAGCTTCAACCAAGAGGCCACGCTGGCGCAAGCCAAAGAAGCCGACGCTCAGTTGGCGGCTGGCAGCGCGGGCGCGCTGGCCGGTGTGCCCATTGCCCACAAGGACATTTTTGTCACCACCGACTTTCCCACCACTGCCGGCTCCAAGATTTTGGAGGGCTATCGCTCACCCTTTGACGCCACTGTGGTTCGCAAATTGGGCGTGCAAGCTGGCGGCGCCGGCATGGTTAATGTGGGTAAGCTCAATTGCGATGAATTCGCCATGGGCTCGTCCAACGAAAATTCGGCTTACAAACCAGTGACCAACCCTTGGGACACTTCGCGTGTGCCGGGTGGCTCTTCAGGTGGCAGCTCAGCGGCTGTGGCCGCTCGCTTGGTGCCGGCTGCAACGGGAACAGATACCGGTGGTTCTATTCGCCAACCGGCCAGCTTTTGCGGCATTACGGGCATCAAGCCAACTTATGGCCGCGCATCGCGTTACGGCATGATTGCCTACGCTTCCAGTTTGGACCAAGCCGGACCCATGGCGCGCACGGCAGAAGACTGCGCACTCATGTTGTCGGCCATGTGCGGCCCCGATTTGGACCGCGACTCCACCTCGCTCGATGTGCCCGCAGAAAATTTTGCACGCGATTTGAATGCATCACTTGATGGTTTGCGCATTGGCATCCCCAAAGAATTTTTTGGCGAAGGCTTGGCGCCTGGCGTGCGCGATGCTGTTGATGCAGCGCTCAAAGAGTACGAAAAACTGGGCGCTAAGTTGGTGCCCATCAGCTTGCCACGCACAGAGCTTTCTATTCCTGTGTACTACATCATTGCACCTGCAGAAGCGTCCAGTAATTTGAGCCGCTTTGATGGTGTGAAGTTTGGCCACCGCACCAAGGACTACACCGATCTGGTGTCCATGTACAAGCGCTCACGTGCCGAAGGTTTTGGCGAAGAAGTCAAGCGCCGCATCATGACGGGCGCCTATGTGTTGTCGCACGGTTATTACGATGCTTACTATTTACAAGCGCAGAAAATTCGTCGCATGATTTCCGATGACTTCCAACAAGCTTTCAAAGTTTGTGATGTGATTGCGGGCCCTGTGGCCCCGACTGTTGCATGGAAGTTGGGTGAAAAAGCCGACGACCCTGTCGCCAATTATTTGGCCGATATTTTTACCTTGCCGGCATCACTTGCCGGCTTACCAGGCATGAGCGTGCCAGCAGGCTTTGGCGAAGAGGGCATGCCTGTTGGCTTGCAGCTCATCGGCAATTATTTCAAAGAATCGCAGTTGCTCAATGCCGCACACCGCTTGCAGCAAGCCACTGACTTTCACCTCCGTCAAGCAGGAGGCGCACAATGACAGCGAAGCCAAAATCTCTGTTGGTCCAAGGCTACGAAGTGGTGATTGGATTTGAAACCCATACCCAACTTTCCACGCAAAGCAAAATTTTCAGCCGTGCGCCCACAGCGTTTGGTGCAGAGCCCAACACGCAAGCTTGCGCGGTAGATTTGGCCTTGCCCGGCACGCTGCCCGTCATGAACAAAGGCGCTGTAGAGCGCGCGATTGAATTGGGCTTGGCGGTAGGCGCGCACATTGCAGAGCAAAGTATTTTTGCGCGCAAAAATTATTTCTATCCCGATCTGCCAAAGGGCTATCAAATCAGTCAGTTTGAAATACCTGTGGTGCAAGGCGGCGAAGTGTCGTTCTTTGTGGGCGACGAGAAAAAAACCGTTCGCTTGGTGCGCGCGCACTTAGAAGAAGACGCGGGCAAATCTTTGCACGAAGATTTCATTGGCCAAAGCGGTATTGACTTGAACCGCGCCGGCACACCACTGCTAGAAATTGTGACCGAACCCGACATGCGCTCTAGCGATGAGGCGGTGGCTTATGCCAAAGAGTTG
>CANNNB010000146.1 GCA_947505995.1 Comamonadaceae bacterium | reverse complement strand
GGAAATGGGCTCTGATGAGGAAGCTCAATCTGCAATCAATGGCATGAACGGTCAACCCTTGGACGGTCGCAGTGTTGTTGTCAATGAAGCTCGTCCCATGGAAGAGCGTCCCCCCCGTTCCGGTGGTGGTGGCTTTGGTGGCGGCGGTGGCGGTGGTCGTCGTGAAGGCGGCGGCGGCGGTTACGGCGGCGGCGGTGGTGGCTACGGCGGCGGTGGCGGCGGTGGCGGTTACGGCGGTGGCGGTGGTCGTCGTGAAGGCGGCGGCGAGTCCGGTTTCCGTAGCCCATATGGCTCAGGCCCACGTGGCGGCGGCGGTGGCAATGGTGGTGGTGGTGGTCGTCGCGAAGGCGGCGGCGGTTATTAATCGCTTGTTACTTCTGCACTCACACTTTCGAGTGTGAGACACAAAAAAGCCCTGCATGCAGGGCTTTTTTCATGGTCACAAATTTTTGCGCAGACGACTTCAGTCAGTCGCTCGGTGTTTTCGGGGCACATTCTTAAACGCGCGATCAAATAAGGCATTGGGCAAGACCCGCAAAATTCGCGCAACCCAAGCCATGGGTGTGGGAATCACTCGAAAGCTCGCCCCCTGCTGAATTGCATGAAACGCGGCCTTTGCAAAATCATCTGCACTCATTAAAAAAGGCATTGGGAATTTATTTTTTTGAGTCAAGGGTGTTTTGATGTACCCCGGTGCCAAGGTCACGACTTTGAAGCCTTCGGACTTGAGCTCACCGCGTAAACTTTCACAATAGCTGATGACCGCTGCTTTGCTTGCGCAATAAGCGGCATGACCTGGCATACCGCGAACACCAGCAACACTGGCAATGCCAACCAAAGTGCCTGCAGGTTGCGCAGGGCCCATCTGTGAAGCGCGGTTCTTCATCACTTGCAAAAATGGATGAAAAGTTGCCGCCATACCCATCACATTGGTGTTCATCACTTGCTGCAAAACTTCTAAATCTTCGCGTACTTGCGTGTCCATGCCGACGCTAATGCCCGCATTGGCGATGACCACATCGGGAACGCCTTGTTCGGCAATGCATTCGTTGGCAGCAGCAATGATGCTGTTGGCATCGCTCACATCAGCGCAATAGCATTGGACCCACTCAGAGGGAATACTTTGGGCTTCAAGCCATGCTTGCATTTCAGGGACACGGCGCGCGGCCAGAGCAAGTCGCCACCCCGCTTGGTAATATCGAAGCGCGAGTGCTTGGCCAATGCCGCTTGAAGCACCAGTGATGAAAACCAAGGGGCGCATAAAGGCCTTTCTGAGATTCTCGTTTTGAGAAAGAGGAGGTGTTTAAGGTTTAACAGGCTGAACAAGGCCGCGAACTCTGCCTTTCAACTCATATTCGCCGGTTTTACTGTTCATTTGCATTTTTTCAGCAGTGAATAGATCTTTGCCGCGCCGAATCTCAACGGGCAAGTCGCTCACCAAGCGTTCTTCCTTGACAAAGGCTTTGAGCTCTTGGCTTCGCACTTGTGTTGCAGCGCGAACCCCGTTAGGGCCAGAGCTCGCTGGTTGAGTGATCTGCACATTCCCAACGAAGGTGACCAGCGAGCCGTCTCCTTTAGCGAGCGCTTGGTCAGCAAGCGCATTGATCTGCTGACCTTCTTGGCTATGCCCGCGCATTTGAACTTTTTGAATGTCCAAAGTATCGGTGTCTGGAAAGTGTTGAGCATCATCACCACTCAACTCACGCATCAAGCGCCCATTGCCGTCAAACGATTTGACAGAAAAATTCTTTAAAAAATAATCGGGCTCATGGCGAACGGATGGGGCCGCGGCTTCATTAAAGAAACTTGGCAGACTTCGGACAAGCCACCAACTGCCCAGGGCAAAAATAGCCATGAGAATGGCAGGCAAGTAAAGCGTCAAGCGATCCAGTGCGAGCCGAAATGCATTCATCATGCAGCCTTAGAAGAACCAACACCTGCGAGCAATGTTGCATATTGCCCACTTGCAACTACCAGCAAATCACAAAACTCTCTGGCAGCGCCAAAACCGCCTTGGCGGCTTGTGACGAAGTGCGCAAGGGCCAAAGCTTGTGCATGCGCATTGATCGGTGCACACGAGATGGCAGCGCGTTGCATCACAGGCAGATCGGGCCAGTCATCGCCCATGGCGCCCGCTTGTTGCCACCCATAGCCTAGGGTTTTTAAAAAGTCTTCGGCGGCAGGTAATTTGTCCTCTGTGCCAAATTTGGCGTGTTCTATGCCAAGTGCTCTAAGCCGGACTCTAAGGGGCTTAGAGTCTCGGCCGGTGATGATCACCGGCGTGATGCCCACATGCTTTAAAAGTTTTAAACCATGGCCATCCAAGGTGCTGAAACGCTTCAGCGTTTCACCGTGTTCAGAAAAGTACAAGCCGCCGTCAGTTAAAACACCATCCACATCAAAAAAAACCACTTTAATGCCTTGTGCTTGGCGCAGCAGTTCAGGTGGAAAATGAAGCGCGGGCTGAATGATTTGCATGGTGTGGGTGCTTCAAGTGCAATGTAGCTTAGGTGCTAGCTTCAAGGCTTGTTTAGATGACCTTGGCGCGCATCAAGTCGTTGCTGTTCAGCGCGCCACACAAGGTGCCAGATTCATTCACCACCAAAATGCTGGTGATTTGGAATTGCTCCATGAGTTCGGCAGCCTCAACTGCCAAGGCGTCTTGCTGAACCGTTCGCGGATTGGGGTGCATCACCTCTTTGGCCTGCAAAGCTCGCAGATCAACACCCTTCTCGATAAGACGCCTTAAATCACCATCCGTGAAGATACCCAAGATTTTGTGCTGTTCGTCAACGACCGCAGAGGCACCCAAACCTTTTTGGCTCATTTCGCGCATGAGATCTGAAAAACTCGCATCGGGCAATACATGCGGCACCAGATCGCCCTTGCGCATGACATCTTCCACATGTGTCAGCAAGCGACGACCCAGGGAGCCACCGGGGTGTGAACGCGCAAAATCTTCTGCTTTGAAACCACGGGCGTCTAGCAGCGCCACGGCCAAAGCATCCCCCAATGCCAATTGCGCTGTGGTGCTGGCAGTGGGAGCCAAATTCAAAGGGCAAGCTTCTTTGTCGACACTGCAGTCTAAAACCACATCGGCGTGTTTGGCCAGCGCTGAGGTCATGCCGCCAGTCATGGCAATCAAGGGGACCCCTTGTCGCTTCAAGACGGGCAGGATCGATACAAGTTCGTCGCTTTCTCCGCTGTTGGAGATGGCCAGTACCAAGTCAACTGCTTTTATCATGCCCAGGTCGCCATGGCTAGCCTCGCCGGGGTGAACAAACATGGCAGGCGTACCTGTAGAGGCCAAGGTGGCCGCAATCTTGGAGCCAATGTGCCCACTCTTTCCCATGCCGGTAACCACCACGCGACCTTTGACGTTGAGCATCATCTGAACGGCTTGTGAAAAACGAGAGTCCAAACGGGATTTGAGCCCCATCAGGGCTTGTGCCTCAATGTCCAAAGTCTCGCGAGCGAGTTGGAGGGCTTGATCTGGGTTGAATGACATAGGCATATTTTAGCGACTGATGGCCCAAAGCGTGTCTATGATGTTGGTTTCGACCGGTTGTCGTCGTGGAGTGCGAGAGATGAGTCAAGGATTGGGTTCAATGCAGGGTGGGCGGGCAATGGGTGTCACAGATGAAATGGCTTTGTCGGTGAACGATTATTTAAGAAACAACATCCGCACCGTGCCTGATTGGCCGGCAGTGGGCGTGCAGTTTCGAGACATCACGCCCTTGCTGCAAAACCCAAGGGTGTTTCGGGTCTTGATAGATGCCTTTGTCCATCGCTATATGTCACCTTCCATGCGGCCTGATGTGGTGGCCGGCCTCGACGCGCGGGGCTTTATTTTGGGCGCCGTTGTGGCCTATGAATTGAATGTTGGCTTTGTACCGATTCGCAAAAAAGGCAAGCTGCCTTTCACCACCGTGGAAGAAACCTATGAATTGGAATACGGCACAGCCACCGTTGAGTTGCACACCGATGCGGTCAAGCCGGGTCAACGCGTCTTGTTGATCGATGATTTGATTGCCACGGGCGGCACCATGATGGCGGGTATGAAGCTCCTCGAGAAACTGGGTGCTGAAGTGATTGAAGGGGCAGCCATTGTGGATTTGCCTGAACTAGGCGGCTCGAAAAAACTTCAAGCCGCAGGATTGCCCTTGTTCACATTGGTGAATTTTGAAGGGCATTGAAATTGAGTGTCCGATTCAGTCAAGGACATCAAGCTTGGCGCATGAAGGGCTTTTAAGCGTTGAACTGAAGTGCCGCTAGGCCTGCATAGACACCGCCCATTTCAACCAGCGCTGCATGCTTGCCCTGCTCCACCAAACGGCCATGCTCTAAGACCAAAATGTTGTCAGCTCGTTGCACCGTAGCAAGTCGGTGCGCAATCACCAAGGTGGTTCGACCGCGCATGGCCGACTCCAAAGCCGCTTGAACCATGCGCTCACTGTGAGCATCCAAGGCGCTGGTGGCTTCGTCTAACAGCAAGAGCGGTGGGTTTTTGAGCATGGCACGCGCGATGGCAATGCGTTGGCGTTGGCCACCTGATAAACGCACGCCGCGCTCACCTAGAAACGTGTTGTAACCCTCAGGCAAATCGACGATGAACTCGTCGGCAAAGGCAGCCACGGCCGCAGCCTGAACCTCTTCGTCTGTTGCGCCTGGTCTGCCATAGCGAATGTTGTCCATGGCGCTGCTTGAAAAAAGGACAGGTTCTTGCGGCACGATGCCAATGCGCTGCCGAAGGTCGTGCAGACTGAGGTTTTGTATGGGCACACCATCCAACACAATCTGTCCTTGTTGCGGGTCGTAGTACCGAAGCAACAAACCAAACAACGTTGTTTTGCCCGCACCACTGGGGCCGACCAGTGCCACAGTTTGGCCCGCTTCTATGGCCACCGAAAAGTCTTGAAGGGCTAACTGAGAGGGACGAGACGGGTAATGAAACCGAAGTGATTCAAACTTCAAAGTACTGCCAGTTTTTGGCGCAATCGAAGTGACGGGCGTGTCAGGTGATTGCACGGGCGATACGCTGCTGAGCAACTCCATGAGGCGCTCGGTGGCACCTGCTGCACGCAGCAAATCACCATAGGTTTCACCTAAAACAGCGACGGCGCCTGCAAAAATAATCACATACAAAACGGCTTGACCTAATTGGCCGGCTGAGAGGTTGCCCGCCAGAACCGCTTGCGTGCCCTGATACAAACCCCACAGCAAGAAAGCAGCATTGGCAATGATGATGAAGGCGACCAGCACAGACCGCGCGCGCGTGCGTCGAATGGCTGTTTGAAAGCCTTGCTCTGTGGCGCTTGCAAAACGAGCTGCTTCGCGATTCTCGGCCGTGTAGCTTTGCACCACCGACATGGCATTCAAAATTTCTGTGGCAATGCTGCTGGCATCGGCCACGCGGTCTTGGCTGGCGCGTGACAAACGGCGAACACGGCGACCATAAAGTGTGGCCGGCCAAACGACCAGCACCACGGTCACCACCAATTGCAGCATGACAGTGGGGTGAGCCCATACCAGCATGGTCAACGCACCGACGCCCATGACGGCATTGCGCAATCCCATGGACAAAGAACTACCGACCACTGTTTGAACCAAGGTGGTGTCGGCAACCAAGCGGCTGATAACTTCGCCAGTGGGTGTGGTTTCAAAAAATGCGGGGCTCTGCCTTAACACATGGCTGTATACCGCATTGCGCAGATCGGTTGTTACGCGCTCCCCCAACCAACTGACTGTGAAAAAGCGCGCCGCTGAAAATAAACCCAAAGCAACAGCAACGCCAAACAGCATCATGAAGTTGCCTTGCAATGCCATGGCCTGTGCGCCGGGGTCGGGGTGCTGAAGTCCGTTGTCAATCAATTGGCGCAAGGCAATTGGAAATATCAAGGTCGATGCTGCAGCCAGAACCAAAAACACCATCGCTAAACCAATTTGCAACTTGTAAGGTTTTAAAAAAGGCAGCAAGCCACTCAATGACTTTGGGTTTTGTGTTGCAGGGCGATCGATGACGGGAGTCTTGGCCATGTGTTATTTACCAATGCAAAAGCTGGAGAAAATAACGCCCAGCAAATCGTCGGCGTTGAACTCGCCTGTAATTTCATT
>CANNNB010000145.1 GCA_947505995.1 Comamonadaceae bacterium | reverse complement strand
TGAATTAACGCCGTGAACGGCGCTCCAGCAAGCGATTGGCATCTTTCAATGCCAATTGAATATCCTTGCCCTGATCCAAAACTTTGTCGAGTTCTGTGTTCACCACTTCGTCAGCAAAAGTATCAAGTCGATGCACCTTGGCTGCTTGAATCCGCTGAGTGGCTTCACGCCATAAAATTCTGGCTTTTTGCTGTCCTAGAAATGCAATGGGTTCGTTAAAAAAAGCATCGTTGTGAACACTGAGCAATGCTGGAAAGGCATCTTGTGATTTGAAGGCCATCAGTTGTTGTTCAGGATTCAATGTCATTGTCTGAATGAGATCCCAAGCGAGTTCTTTTTGTGTTGCTGCTTTGGGGATGGCATAAAAGCTGCCACCCCATGACGCCCAGGTGTTTTCGGGAAGTTGAGAGGCGCGCCATAATCCTCGTGTTTCCGGTGCAAGCCAGTTGTTGAGATGACCCGCAATCCATGCGCCTGACATTTGTGTTGCAACATGACCTCGGCGAAACCCTTCCGCCCACTCGTTAGACCATGCGCTGATTTTGCCGTCAAGCTTGTTTTCTCGAATGCGCTTGGCCAACTCAAACCCTTTCACAAATCTTTCAGTGGTGACAAGTGAGTGACCAGCGTCATCAAAATACAAACCTTCTCCAGATTTGACACCTCCCCGAATCATCAAATCTTTTACATCCCGTGCATGGGCAACGAGGTAGGCGCCAGTCGTTTTTTTGATCACAACACCGGCCTTGATGTAACTGTCCCAGCTGTTTGTGAGGTCTGATTCTTTAAGCCCTGATTTCAACAACAAATCATTTCTATAGAGCAAGGTGCCTGGGCCAATGTCGGAAGGTATTGCGACCAATTGACCTTTTGAAGACTGAGCTTGATCGATGGAAAAGGCTGCGAACAAATGCTTCGAATCGTCCAACCTGTAGGGCGGAGCGCCGAGGTCTTCAAGGCCACCACCCGTAGCAAAGCGGGCGACATAGCTTGACTCAAGAACCATCACATCGGGCGGCTTGGACGAAGTCGACAAAGCGGTGGTCATCGCTGTGTGATGATCTGCATAAGCTCGGCTGATCAGCTTGACTTGCACCCCGGGATGTTTTTTTTCCCAGGCAGGAAGCGCAGCTTTGATAATGCTGTCTACCGCAGGATAGGCGGCCACAGTTAACACTTTCTGAGCCTGGGCGCAGGGTGTCAACTGGTTTAGCAAAATTGCTAAGGCAACAAATCTTAAATTCGCAAACATTGTGAAAGCACAAAAAATTGGAGGTAAATGGGCTCATGGATTGCCCTATAGGCAATTTATGAAAGCGCTTTCAAGAATTATAGTGATTGAGACCAATCAATGAGCAAAGGGTTATCCCTAGCCCTGATGTTGGTGTCCAATCAAAGCTTGGCTGTAGATTCCCGAACGATCAGTTCAGGTGCTGCCATGACAGCAGTGGGTTTGGCGCCTGCCAACATTTGCAAAATAGATGCAGCTGTTAAGCGGCCAAGTTCGTAGGCCGGTTGATGGATGGTGCTCAAGGGTGGTGCAACGTAGATGGAATGGTAAAGATTGTCGAAACCGATGAGAGAAACATCTTGAGGTATTTTGATACCCTTGCGATGCAAGCTGAGTGCAGCCCCGTAAGCCATTTGGTCGTTGGCCGTAAAAAGCGCTGTGAATTTCTTTCGGCTTAAAACGAGTGCATCTGTGGCCTTGAGTCCGCCATCAACTTGGTAGTCACCGGGGACCACCAACTGAGCGTCAAATGGTATGCCAGCTTTTTTCAAAGCTGTGGTGTAACCACGAAGTCGCTCATTGGCATCTGGATGGGCGGCATCGCCTGAAATAAAAGCAATTTTGCGGTGGCCCAAAGAAATAAGATGTTCAGTCGCCAGAATACCACCCGCAAAATTATCGAAATTAAGTGCAAACAAGCCAGCACCCTTGATGGTGCGGCCGGTGACCACGATGGGTAGATGTTTGGCTGTATTTTTGAGGGCTTGATCACTTAGGCGGCCATTTAAAACAATCAGTCCATCCACTCGCCTTGACCTCAATACTTCAATGCATCGGCCCTCTGTTTCAGGATTCCAATGGGCGCTGACAAACAAGGGGCTATAACCTGCTTGGTCAAGCTCGTCTTCTATGCCACGCAGTGCGGGGCCATAAAAAGGACTGTCAATCGCTTGTGTGACGACGCCTATGCTCAGTGTGCGCCCGCCTGCTAGTCCCCTGGCCACAGGGTTAGGAACAAAGCCTAGTTGCGCAATAGCTTCGTCGATGGCTTTTCGCTTTTCATCGCTAACGACGGCGGTACCGTTAAGAATTCGCGAGACAGTGCTTGGGGAGACGCCAGCTAGCTTCGCAACATGTTGAAGTGTGACCGGACCTGACTTGGTATTTCCTGAGCGCTTGTTTGTCATAAATTAAAATAATTACAACATTGAACTTAGCATGAAAACGCTTTCAAAGCAATCATGTCAATGCGACAAAGCTGCTTGATTTTGAGTTCAGACAGGTCGGCGCAGTTTTGACCTGATGAGGCGGGGTTTGATCGCCTTAACTTGCCAGACCCACAAAAACATTTTGAACATCATCGTTGCCATCAATGGCGGCCAAGAAATTTTCCACTTCTTCCAGTTGCACCGCTGAAAGGTTTGCAGGATTCACAGGGTTTTTGGGCTTGTAGCCCAATTTATTGGACAACACTGTGAAGCCATGATCGGGTAGGGCTTTGCTGACCAAATCTAAATCTGTTGGGTCTGTGATGAACACAGTCACACCGTCTTCATCGGCCGGTTCAAAGTCTTGAGCGCCAGCTTCTATGGCAGCCAGCTCTGCATCCGCCCCTGCTTGAGCAGTTTCTGCTTCAATCATGCCGACATGGTCAAAATCCCAAGACACGGAACCTGAGGAGCCCAGTTGTCCTTTGCGGAAAAGAACTCGAACTTCAGAAGCGGTGCGGTTCAGGTTGTCGGTCAGCGCTTCCACCATGACAGGCACTTGGTGCGGAGCAAATCCTTCATAGATCACCCGTTCAAAATGAACGGCATCGCCCAACAAGCCAGCCCCCTTTTTGATGGCACGCTCCAGGGTTTCCTTCGGCATGGAGACTTTGCGAGCTTGCTCAACCACCAAGCGGAGTCGAGAATTAGCAGCTGGATCTGGACCACTTTTGGCAGCCATCATGATGTCCTTTGCCAATCGCCCAAAGAGTTTGCCTCTAGCGTCTGCGGCTTGTGCCTTGCCTTTTGCTTTCCACTGCGCGCCCATGGGGTGTACTTTCTGTGTGACGGTTCGAAGTGGCCATTTTAAATCATGCCCATTGATTCAATAAGCTCAGACAGTGATGTCGACTTTACCGCCTTTGGGTTTGTTATTGGGATTGACGTCTTGTCTAACCACCTCGCGTTGAGTTTCAGTTTTTTGAGGGGAAGGTTCCTTGGCTTTTTGCTCGTTTTTGACAGGCCGTTCTTGTTGTAATCGAGGGCTTTCTGGCCGGGGACTTGCAGGGCGAATTTCTGACATGTTGAAACCTTCATCAAAATAAATTGGAAAGTGTGGCGTATTGACAAGGCCAATTGTCAACCAAAATGACATCAAATGGGCTAAGCTCAAAGTCTTCTCGCATTAATTGCAAAATAGCTTCATCCAAATTAATTTCTATTTGAATAGAGTCAAGCTGATGCTGCATGCTGTACCCACTTTCGACGATGTTTTGGCTGCGGCTGCTAGGCTTGAGGGTGTCGCTCACAAAACGCCTGTGATGCAGTCGAGTTCTTTGAATGAACAACTGCAGGCAAAGATCTATGTAAAGTGCGAAAATTTTCAACGCATGGGTGCATTTAAGTTCAGAGGCGGATTCAACGCCTTGGCCAAACTCAAGCAAACTCAAAGGCAGGCTGGGGTGGTGGCGTACTCTTCGGGCAACCATGCGCAAGCCGTGGCCTTGTCGGCGCGCATTCTTCAAATTCCCGCCACCATTTTCATGCCCCATGATGCCGCGCCCGCCAAGTTGGCGGCCACACAAGGCTACGGCGCCAAGGTCATTGGCTACGACCGATATTCTGAGGATGCCAGCGCCTTGGCCACAGCCTTGGCTCAAGCCCAAGGCCTTACTTTCATTCCCCCCTTTGATCATCCCGATGTCATTTCAGGTCAAGGAACCGCGGCTTTGGAGTTGTTCAAGGAAGCGGGCGAATTGGATGTGCTTTTTGTTTGTTTGGGCGGAGGTGGGCTTTTAAGCGGTAGTGCCTTGGCTGCTAAGGCACTTTCACCGAGTTGTCGTCTTGTGGGTGTTGAGCCTGAGGCGGGCAACGATGTGCAGCAATCATTCAGAAAAGGCGAGCGGGTCAAAATATCGACGCCAGTGACCATTGCCGATGGCGCACAAACGCCCATGGTGGGTGCCATCACTTTTGAAATCATCAAAGCTTTGGTGGACGATATCCATACCGTGACAGATGAGCAGCTAGTCCAAAGCATGCGTTTTTATGCAGAGCGCATGAAGATGATCGTGGAGCCTACAGGCTGCCTCTCATTGGCGGCTGCCATTCAAGCAAGCGCATCGCTGAAGGGTCAAAAAGTAGGCGTGGTCATCAGTGGCGGCAACATTGACATGGCGAGGTTTTCGCAATTGATGACGGCTTATCCCTATTGATGCGGTTGTTGCGAGAGATTTCGCCTTGAAGGCTTTAAGTTCGGCGCTCAAGCAATTGGGAGGCCAAAGCAATCAATGCCTCTTTGTAGGGGCCATCTGGTAAATGCTGTGCCGCGTCTACTGCTCTCTGTGCTTCAACCATGGCGGCCTTTCTGCTGCCATCAAGTGCGCCAGTTTCACGGACGATGGCGATGACACTGCTCAATTGTTCAATTGAGCCTGTTTCAATGGCCTGTTTAATCAAGGCACGCTGCGTTGGCGTACCTCGTTGCATGGCCAAAATAAGGGGCAGTGTGGCTTTGCCTTCGCGCAAATCATCGCCAAGGTTTTTGCCCATTTCGGCGGCATTGCCCTCGTAATCTAAAACATCGTCAATCACTTGGAAAGCCGTGCCCAGTGCTTGGCCGTATTCAGCGCAGGCCGCTTCCAATTCAGGCGAGGCATTGGCCAAGATGGCGGCCAAGCGTGAGCTGGCCTCAAACAAGATGGCGGTTTTGGAGCGAATCACGTGCAAATAGGCTTCTTCGTCCAAAGAGGCATCGTGCATGTTCATCAATTGCTGAACTTCACCCTCTGAAATGATGTTGGTGGCATCTGCCAAAACTTGCATAACGCGCATATTGCCCGCCTGCACCATCATTTGAAAGGCGCGGGAATAAAGGAAGTCCCCCACCAACACGCTGGCAGGATTGCCAAAATTTTGATTGGCAGTCGGTCGCCCTCGGCGCAAAGTGGAATCGTCCACTACATCGTCATGCAGCAAAGTGGCTGTGTGAATGAACTCTACAACGGCTGCCGTGTTGTATTTGTGAGCTTCTAGGTATCCAAGGGCGCCGCTGGTGAGCAACAATATGACCGGCCTTAGCCTTTTGCCACCAGCCGAAATGATGTATTGGGCCACTTGACCCACAAGAGGAACCCCTGAACTTAGGCGATCAGCAATAACCTCGTCTACCAGCGCCATGTCTTGCGCCACCAAGGCCAAGGCCGAGGCCGAGGCAGTAGAGGCGTGGGGGGGTGGCGCTGAGCTTGACAAAATGGCCTTAAACAACAAGGTTCACTGGGCAGAAAGACCTCAAAAATTGCATTTTGTGTGGTCAATCTGTGCTGAAGCTCGATTATAGAGAGCGAAAGTGACCTTGGTAGCCGCAATCAATTCTCATAAGAGGGGGGTTGTCAAGTCTTAAAAGTACGTGCTAAAATCCTCGGTTCCTTAGGGTTCGTCCTAGGAATTTCCATTGAGAGAAACGAAAAGGTCATTATGTACGCGGTCATAAAAACCGGCGGCAAACAGTATCGTGTTGCTGCTGGTGAAAAAATTAAAGTAGAACAGATTGCTGCGGACGTGGGCCAGGAAATCGTGATCGACCAAGTTCTGGCAGTCGGCAACGGCGCAGATCTGAAAGTTGGTACGCCCCTGGTGTCCGGCGCAACTGTCACTGTCACAGTGTTGGCACACGGCAAGCACGACAAGGTTCACATCTTCAAGA
>CANNNB010000144.1 GCA_947505995.1 Comamonadaceae bacterium | reverse complement strand
CTAATCTTTGAACAGATCTATCAACATGAATACATTACCTAAAACCAAAGAAATCATCCTGGAAGTTCGCAATCTGAACTTTTTCTATGGTGCATTTCAAGGCTTGAAAAATATCAATCTGGACATTCAAAAAAATACGGTTACAGCTTTCATTGGACCTTCTGGCTGCGGCAAGTCAACGCTTCTCAGAACGCTCAATCGCATGTACGACTTGTACCCTGGGCAGCGTGCTGAGGGCGAAATTAATTTTGATGGTGAAAACATTCTTAACCCCAAACAAGATTTGAATTTGTTGCGCTCACGCGTGGGCATGGTCTTCCAAAAGCCTACGCCATTTCCCATGTCGATCTATGACAACATTGCATTTGGTGTTCAGTTGTACGAAAACCTGTCGCGCAGTGATATGGACGACAGGGTGGAATGGGCTTTGCAAAAAGCAGCTATCTGGGGCGAAGTGAAAGACAAGCTGGGTCAAAGCGGCTTGTCTTTGTCGGGTGGTCAGCAACAGCGCTTGTGCATTGCGCGCGGCATTGCAGTCAAGCCCGCCATCTTGTTGTTGGACGAGCCCACTTCAGCGCTTGACCCCATTTCTACGGGCAAAGTGGAAGAACTGGTGCACACACTCAAGAGTGAATACACTGTGGTCATTGTGACCCATAACATGCAACAAGCTGCTCGGGTATCCGATTACACGGCCTACATGTACTTGGGTGAACTGATGGAGTTTGGCGAAACAGACCAAATTTTCATGAAACCAGCGCGTCAAGAAACTGAAGACTATATTACTGGCCGTTTCGGCTAACTAGGAAAGAGAAATCATGGATAAGCATATTTCAAGTCAGTTTGATGCCGAGTTGGGCAGCGTTTCTACACGTGTGCTTGAGTTGGGTGGTTTGGTGGAATCGCAAATTCGCCATGCTGTTTATTCTTTGTCTCAGTTCAGTATAGAAGTGGCAGATCAGGTCATTGCAACAGAATCGCAAGTCAATTCAATGGAAGTAGAAATCGACCGTGATTTATCTTCCATCATTGCGCGTCGTCAGCCAACCGCGCGCGACCTGCGTTTGCTCATTGCCATCTCTAAAATTACGGCCAACTTAGAGCGTGCAGGCGATGAGTCCGAAAAAATTGCTCGAATGGTCAAGTCCATTATCAACAGTGGCAACTCACGTGCATTGCCGGCCTCAGAGTTGCGCATTGCAGCAGATTTAGCATCAGGCCTGTTGCGCAAAGCGCTTGATGCTTTTGCACGTCTCGACGTGACAGAGGCTGTCTCAATCTTGAAAGAAGACGATCTGATTGATGCAGAATTTGACGGCTTTGTGCGCAAATTGGTGACTTACATGATGGAAGACCCACGCACTATTTCGGCCAGCTTAGACCTTTTGTTTGTAGCCAAAGCCATTGAGCGAATTGGCGATCATTCAAAGAACATTGCTGAATTTATCATTTATGTGGTCAAGGGTGCTGACGTTCGTCACATTGCTTTGGCCGATGTGGAGTCAGCTGTCAAATGAGAAGCCTGCCGCGTATTCTGATTGTCGAAGATGAGCCTGCTATTGCAGAACTCATAGCGGTAAATCTGCGTCATAACGGTTTCCAACCTATTTGGGCCATGGATGGAGAGACTGCTCAAAAAGAGTTGGACGACGTTCTGCCCGATGTCATATTGCTTGATTGGATGCTTCCAAAGGAGAGTGGTCTTTCACTTGCCAAGAAGTGGCGTTCAGACAAGCGCTCTCAAACCATTCCTATTTTGATGCTCACCGCCAGAGGTGATGAAGTAGACAGAGTGGCAGGTCTAGACGCAGGTGCAGACGACTACATTGTCAAACCATTTTCCACCAAAGAATTGTTGGCTCGAATTCGTGCGGTCCTTCGCAGACGCTCTCCTGAGCAGTCAGCTGGCAGAGTTCAAATGGGTCAATTGCTTTTAGATGCAGATACCCATCGTGTGAGCTATCAAGAGCAACCCCTTAAACTTGGACCTACTGAATTTAAATTGCTCCAGTATTTCATGACGCACAAAGAGCGAGTTCACAGTCGTGGGCAGTTGCTTGACCGCGTTTGGGGCGATCACGTTTTCATTGAAGAGCGCACAGTGGATGTTCATGTCAAAAGACTTCGTGAGGCCTTAGGAGCCGCTGGTAATATGGTTGAAACCGTTCGTGGCGCAGGCTATCGCTTCACTGAAATGACTCAAACCACAAATACAACTGGCTGACTTGGCTGGTTCATCAAGCCAGATTCACTTATGTTCTCTCGCACTGTCGCCCTAACCTTCTCAATGGGAGTAGGCGCTATTGCAGGATATTGGCTGAACCCAAATTCAGGCCCTCTACTCGGAGCATTTCTTGTTTGCCTTTTCACGGTCATCAAAGATCTGTGGAAAGGTCAGAAAATTACAAATTGGCTGCGTCATAACAATGTTCAAGAGCCGCCTCGAATGGATGGCATCTGGGGCGATTTAATTGACCGGATGCGTCGCATTCTCAATGAACAACGCAAGCTAACGCAAAACGAAGAGCAAAAGCTTCAAGATTTTTTATTGGCCATTCAAGCATCGCCTAACGGTGTTGTTCTGCTTGACCCTGATGGCAAAATCGAATGGTGCAATCAGACTGCAGCCCAGCATCTTGGAATGGATGCGAAGCGGGACTTGATGCAACACGTGGTTCATTTGGTCCGGGATCCTGTTTTCAAAAAATATTTCTCAAGTGATTCGCACGATGGTGAAGCCATCATTGATGGTCGAAGCGTGTCTCTGCAAAAAGCAGTGAAACTTTCAGTTCAACTTCACAATTATGGTGAAAACAGGCAGTTGTTACTCACGCGCGATGTCACATCAGTGGCTCAAGCAGATGCCATGCGACGAGATTTTGTGGCCAATGTGTCGCATGAAATTCGCACACCATTGACCGTGATGAGTGGCTTCATTGAAACATTGCAAAGTCTAAATTTAAACAAAGACGAGCAAGACAAATACCTTGACCTGATGTCAGTTCAAGCCAGTCGCATGCAGGACTTGGTTAATGATTTATTGATCCTTTCTCAACTTGAAGGCAGCACTCTGCCTTCTGTTAGTGAACCAGTTTCTTTACAAGGCTTAATGTCCAGTATTGAATCGGAGGCGCGCGGTCTTTCTGCCGCTCAATTATTTGAAAATGAAGCGCCTCAAATGATGTGTTTTGAAACGCCTGAAGGTGTTCAATTGAGTGGTGCTAACAAAGAACTTCACAGTGCCGTTTCGAATTTGGTCAACAACGCTGTGCGCTATACGCCTTCGGGTGGACTTATCACATCAAGCTGGATTTTGTTGCCTGATCAAAGAATTCAATTCAGTGTGGCCGATACCGGCCCAGGCATTGCTTCAGAACATCTTCCCCGTTTAACTGAACGTTTTTACAGGGTAGACCGCAGTCGCTCCAGAGAATCTGGCGGCACTGGATTGGGATTGGCCATTGTGAAACACGTGATGCAACGGCATGGTGGCGAATTAAAAATTGAAAGTGAATTGGGCAAAGGCTCCAAGTTCACGCTCATCTTCCCCGCTTCAAGAGTGCATTTGGAAACCGAAACTGTTTAACAAGTTGCGTTACGCCTATTTGCCTTGCTGGACCATGACAGGTTTGTAAGCACTTTGCTGCAACAGGTTGCCTCATGCCATCGAACAGTTTGATGTGGCTTCTGTAGCCAATAAAACTGTCATGATTATTGAGCCAACAATAGATAGAAAACGTTTTTTATTCATAGCATGATGCAGGTTTAGTGAATTTTCCCGTAGTCGAAATATGTGACAGTTTTAAGAAGCCCTGTTGCAAACACATAACATCAAATTTTTGTTTCATGAATTCGTCATCTAATTTGTTTTAAATGCAAATTGCTTCTAACTTAGATAGCTTTTTCAACTTTATTAATCTGAATCATGAAACTCAAACACACTCTTTTGGCCGCATCGATGCTTGCCGCATTGTCTGCACAAGCTCAAACTTCTTTCACTGTTTATGGCAATGCTGACATTGCAATTAACAATGACGTTAAAACAGCCACCACAGGCATCAAAACAGAAGAGACATCTGTTGTTCCTGGTGGATTGTCAACCAGCAACGTGGGTTTCCGTGGCGAGCGGGAAATTGCCAAAGGCCTTAAGGCAACTTTCCAAATGGAATTTGAAGTTGACCAAACCACTGATTCTGGCATCGTGAAAACCCGAGCAGGTTTGGTTGGTTTGGCTGGTGATTTTGGTGCAGTGACTTTTGGTCGTCGCACAACTTTGGCCAAAGTAGCCATTGACTTTTTAGATGCCAATGATGCCGTCAACACAGCTGGCTTTATTGGCGACAATGCACGTGACTCACGTCGCAATGACATGATTACTTATTCCACTCCTAATTTCGCAGGCTTCTCTGCCGATGTTCAATTGGGTTTAGGCTCACCTACACGCATTACCAGCGCAGCAGGTGTTGTAACTCAAGACGGTAAAGCTGAAGATTCAAGCTCAGTTGGTTTGAACTACACAAACGGCCCTTTGGCAGTGAAGTGGGTCAATGATTCCATTAAAAATTACAGCAAATCTGTATCTGTTGCCGGCTACAGCGTTGCCGTTCCTACAGCCATTGCAACGCGCAAAAATGAAGCTTTCGGTGCAACATATAACTTAGGCTTTGCTAAATTTTATTTCGTTGACACCAAAATGAAGCAGGGTACGGATGCAACATTGGTGAAGTTTGACACGCAAACATTAGGTGTTCGCGCACCTTTGGGTAATTTCACATTCGTTGCTGAAGCTGGTACTGGCAAGGCTAAATTGACAAGCTCGACCATTGATGCCGACCTTGATGCTATGCAAATTGCTGTGTTGTACACACTGGCCAAAGACACAACCTTGTTTGGTATTTTTGGCTCCGAGTCTATCGCTCATCCTTCATTCTTGAAAAAAGCTGAGCAAAAGCAGACACACGTCGGCATTCGCTACAGGTTCTAAATTTTTTTTCTCTCCAGGTTTTTTCAAAGGCCCGCTTTGCGGGCCTTTTTTTTACAATGTCTAGAAACTACGATCTCATCTTCAACAACTCCTCAAAAGGTGTTTCATGTTTTGTTTTTTTCGCAATATTCGGTGTTTGAGTCTCCTTAATGAATCTCAGCTATTGAGCTTTTGCGCAGCTTGGGTCTTTGTGGGAGCCATCGTTCCGGTCCAAGCGCAGCCTGAGCAAGCTTTGGGTACTTGGCAGCTGAGCACAGGCTGGCAGGATTACAGCGAACCGCAAATGAACTTGAAAGGCCCAGAACTGGGCGTACATTGGCAAAGCCAAAGATTGGGATCGTTCACCTTCGAAGCCGATGCGCACCTGGGCCTACAAAACTACAGTAGCGTGCAGTCGGGGCGTTTGAACTCGGTGCTGAACGTCGACACCCACTGGCGAGTTCTTAGAGCATCAACAGCCCAACCCCAATGGCAGTACGGTCTGGCTTTGCACAGCCATTCCAATTTTTTCCGAGGCACGACCAGTTTGGGTTTTGGCGGCTATGACCGACTGTCTACCCAATTGTGGCTGCCTGTGCGCTGGCACTCGGCCAGTGCTCAGCCTTGGGCTGTTGATGCAGGTTGGCTGCTGTGGGGCCAGCATGTTTCCCGATTGTCACAAGTCAACACCAGGTTGCAAGATGTAACCAACCAACAGCGCAAAGGCGCTTTCTTTCAAATCAGCAAAAAAGTCAATACAGACCTAGTGGAAATTGAACCCTATGCACGCTGGGCTTGGGTGGACGATTCGGATGTTCGTTGGGTGACTGTTGTGCCTGGACTGGCAAGGGGCGACTTTGAACCACGAAACAATAGGCTGCAAGTGGGCTTGAAGTGGCGCATTCGCTGAGCTTGGGGATAAACCTCAACATTTTAAAAAAAACCCCCACGAGGACGCATCCAAGTGAGGGTTAATTTATAGGTCCGTATGTGGCGGGTTGCTAACTCTAGTCATTAGAGTTGAATCAAAGTCCGATCTTCCCACCATCGTCTTTGGTGATGATGATGGTGGCCGAACGTGCACGGGTACCTGCACCGTAAGCGCCACCTGCGCCGTTGTTGGCATTGGTGGGCCAGACGCCTTTGGTGACGTCGTTGTAAGCCGTGGCTTCTTCAGCGGGGTGCTGAATCCCCACAAAAATCGCTTTG
>CANNNB010000143.1 GCA_947505995.1 Comamonadaceae bacterium | reverse complement strand
CCAACACGTTGGCAGTCTTTGGCATGGTCAGGCTTGTTTGTTCTGTTTGTGCTGGCCTGTGGCAGCTTGGCTTGGCGCGGCAGGCATGCCAAGCCCCTAGCAAAAGAAACGAAAGCCTCAGCTCATCACGCCGAGGAAAAGGCCTCGTCAACCATCAAAGCTGGCCAATTGCTGCTGTGGGTGGCGCTAGCAGCCTGCCCCTCTATTTTGATGGTGGCCGACACCAGTTATCTCACACAAAACATAGCACCCATTCCCTTGCTATGGATCGCGCCGTTGGCGCTTTATTTGCTGACCTTCATTTTGTGTTTTGAACGACAGGGCTGGTACCAAAGACGCATCTTCTTACCGCTCTTGGTTTTAAGTTTAGGCGCTCTGGCTTACCTGCCCACCATGGGCTTGTCCGATTTGCCGCTACTGGTGGCCATGGGCATTAACCTCACGGCATTTTTTGTAGTGTGCATGGTTTGCCATGGTGAACTGGCTTTGCAACAACCACCTACAAAGCATCTCACCTTGTATTACTTAATGTTGTCTGTGGGTGGGTTTTTAGGTGGTTTTTTTGTCGGTGTCATAGCGCCTTATGCGTTCGATGGCCATTACGAGTTATCTGTGGCAGTGATCTTGAGTGGCATTGTTGTTAGTCTCTCGCTGTGGCGTGCATGGCTGGCCATTTCAAAGGGGCTAGGCAGGCCCGTGTTTGCTGTTGTCAGCTCTCTGGCCCTGGTTGCGCTCAGCGCAGTGAGCGTGAACGACCACATTCAAGAAGCATCAGGCGTTGAAATGAAAGGCCGAAATTTCTATGGCAGCCTAAGGGTTTTTGCATTTCCTGAAGACGGGTATCGCAGCATGCTGCATGGGCAGATCGTGCATGGCAAACAGTTCTTAGCGCCTGAGCGCGCCATGGAACCCACCACTTATTACAACGCCGATGCAGGTGCCGGACTAGCCATCACCACCCAAATGAACAACGGCCCTGTTCGCGTTGGTGTGATTGGTTTGGGAGTTGGTACCTTAGCGACATATGGCAGACAGGGAGACACATACAGAATGTACGAGATTGATCCGCTTGTCATTGGCATGGCTAAAACCAACTTTAGTTTTTTGTCCAAGACTTTGGCCAAAACAGAACTGGTGCTGGGCGATGCCAGACTGCAACTTGAAGCTGAATCGCCGCAGCAATTCGACGTCTTGGTGGTCGATGCTTTTTCAGGTGATTCTGTGCCTGTGCATTTGCTCACTCGCGAGGCCTTTGAACAGTATGCACGGCATTTGAAGCCGAATGGTGTACTGGCTGTTCACATTACCAACCGATTTTTAGATCTTCAACCCGTCATTCAAACAGCCGCGCAAAATCTTGGCTTCACGGCCAAACTGATTGACCATGATGGTGACGATAATCGATTGGTTTACCCCTCAAGCTGGGCCTTGCTGGCCAAGGACCCAAAGTGGTTTGAGCAAGCCGCTCTGAAGTCGGCAATAAGCTTGAGTTCTCAAGCAGGATTTGTACCTTGGACCGACGACTACAGCAGCTTGTTTGCGGTAGTGAAGTGAGCGCTTTTCGAGCCAGCTCATTCAAATTTAGTTTTGCACAAGCAAGTGAGCCAAAATTTCAATCAAATCAAGATGGCCAAAAGCATTGAAACCGATGTTCTGATTGCGGGTGGTGGACCATTTGGTCTCATGTTGGCCAACGAGCTGGGGCGAAGAAATATACGCTGTCTTCTGGTCGATCCCAAAGCCAGCACTGCCTTCAACCCGCAGGCCAATGCCACGCAAGCGCGAACCATGGAGCACTTTAGGCGCTTGGGCTTTGCACATGAAATTCGTGCGCAAGGACTACCGCCCCATCACCCTACAGACATTGCCTACCTCACTCGCTTTAGCGGCACAGAGCTTGCCAGGCTGAGACTCCCCACAGCTGCCGCCGCGCCCCAAGCCATCAAAGCCATGTCAGGCTCTTGGAGCGCTGCAGAGTTGCCCCATCGCGTGTCGCAAAAATTTGTAGAAGTAGGCCTTCGAAAGCACGCAGAAAAATTTGCAAGCAACGACATTCGCTATGGCTGGAAGCTTGCGTCATTTAGCGATAGCAGCACCTCAAACAGTTTTTCGCCATCTTCGTCCTCAAAGCCAATTCATGCTTTGATTGAACGTGTCACTGATTCAAATCAACACCATTCGTCGAACACTGAAAAAATTCAGGTTCAAGCGCAATACTTAATAGGTGCAGATGGCGCACGCAGTTTGGTGAGGCATCAACTTGCAATTCCATGGGGCGGTGCAACAGGTTTCAAACGCAACTTCATGGGCGGCAAAATGCTGGCCGTCTACTTAAAAGCACCGCAATTCTACGAGCGCAATCAGAATGACAGAGCTTGGATGTATGTGGCTGTCAACCCAGAGCTTCGGGCTTTCATTATGTCGGTCGATGGCGAAAGTGAGTTTGCCTTTCACGTGCAAATGTCAGACGACGCAGCGACAGAAGCCCTCAATGCTGAAGACGCCAAACGACTTTTTTCATTGGCCTACGGACAGGTCATCGACATTGAAATTTTATCGATGGCCACTTGGCTAGCAGGCCATGCCTTGGTGGCCGAGTCGTTTCAAAAGGGACATGTATTTTTGGGAGGTGATGCCGTTCATTTGTTTACACCCACAGGCGGCTTAGGCTACAACACCGCAGTTGAAGACGCTGTCAATTTGGGATGGAAGTTGGCTGCCGTGATCAATGGCCAGGCAAAACCTCAACTGCTAGACAGTTACGAGCTTGAGCGAAAGCCTCTGGCCATTCGCAACACAAGCTATGCACGCCAGTTTGCCGATTCCATTGGGCTGTTTGATGCCGATCCAGCCTTAGAGACCGCAAGCCCAGAAGGCGAACATGCCAGAAGCATTGCCTCCGATTATTTGAATGGCCATGTGCGCAGAGAGTTCAACATTCCAGGCGTAACTTTCGGCGGCCGTTACGATCATTCACCTATCATTATTTCTGATGGCACGCATGCCCCAGAAGATGCGGCCAACACCTACACGCCAAGTGCATGCCCCGGCGGTCGCCCGCCTCACGCATGGATGGCCGACGGCAGTTCACTGTTTGACAGTTTCAATTTTGAATGGACATTGCTTGTATTGGGCGAAGCCCCTGCAGACTTCAGTGCATTTTGTAAAGCTGCTGCAAACCACAAAGTAGATTTGAAAGTTGTCAGGCATTCTTCCAATGAGTTGGCCCAACTCTACGAAGCCAATTTGGTATTGATCCGACCCGATCAAATGGTGGCGTGGCGAGGCACCGATGGTACTCAAGCAGACACGCTACTCAGACAGGCATGCGGCGCCTGATACAACGTATTTTTTCAATGCGTTGAATCTAGGTCTGACTGAACGTAGACAGAAGTTAAACCAATGTGGTACTTGAGTTCATAGCCAAAACTTTCGAGTTGCTGGTTAACTTGGCTACTTAAAATATCGCGTATGTTTTTTTGGTAGGTTTCAATGCTCAGAACCTTGGGCAGTTTTGTCCAAGCAGACATGCCTAGGATTGCCTCGAAATCAACGCCTTCAATGTCAATGTTCATGTAGTCAATTGTTTTATTTTTGACGCCATTGACAATCTGAGTCAGTGATTTGGTAGGTACTGAAATTCGCCTGCTAGCACTTCTTTCAGAGGCAATTGTTTCTGAAACTGACGCGCCCAAATCCAACTCTCTAGTGTCTGAGCAAATAAGATCAATGTGCGTCTTATTGGCGGCATCTTCATCTGAGACGATTGCAGCCCAAATGTTTTCATCGGTTTTTCTTACTTTATTGAATATTTCAATACTCTTTGGGTTTGCATCAATGTTGATGCCATTCCAACCTGAGCACCAAAGGTACGCCGTGTTGGATTGTCTAAAAGGGTGATGAGCACCTACATCGACATAAAAACCAACAGGATTTTTAAAAATCTTGTGAAGAATCACATCTTCGCCGTACTGACTAAACCTGACGCGCAAAGATCCATTAAGACCAAAAACTTTAAGCCATCGTGTTATCAATTTATTTCCTTCAAAAATTTAAACTTAAGCATTGAGATGCTTGCTCTTAATTTCTCAGTGAGCATTCTTTTCTGCTTGATTAAAAAGTAGTTCTTACTTCGATTCAATTGGGATCTTTTCTTGGTTAAGCCTTCGGTGTCGATGTCGCTGACAAAGTCAGCAGGGTCGACGATGGAAGGCTTAATGGAATACGATTTATTGGTTCCAGTGAGGAACACTCTTAAGTAATTGTCGTAGGGCAAGGAAACCAATTTAAATTGCTTCAAAAACTCTTGCGCACCCCTTCTAGACCAAAGAATTCCAGTAGCCAGCATTGGAAACCGATGGGTGCAGTAAAGTTTGTAAGCGTCCAATTGATCTATGACTGAAGCATATTTGTAGTCAGAAGGACCTAAGTTGACGGCATAAAAATCGCTTGTTTTTAGCCTTGCCAACACATGATCGGCAACCTTAAGTAAGTCAGGAGCAACTTGCGAATCATCCTCTAAGATGATTGCAAAGTCTTCTGCGTCATCAATGAATTTTTGAAGTGCCTTGACATGACTCAAGAAGCAACCTACTTCACCTGGTTGAATACTTCTGCCCATGTAGGCGCGGCAATAGGGGTCATCAGAAAGGGCTTGCCAATCGATGGATTTGCCATAAATGGCGCTCACCCTCTCAAAAGAAGCACTGAGATGATCAAGGTCTTGGCTGATTTTTTCCCAACGACTTGAACTGTTGTCGAGATTGATGACGTAGACTTTCACCATTGAACCCTACTTGTTTTGGTCTTATCTTATCTGAGTTATTGCCCCGAATGATAGCCTCTTCGGTATGACTCAGACCACCAAGTAGTCTTCAATGTGAGGAAATGTGTAGCTTAAAACGGAATATTCATTGCAAACCAAGCCCTGTTTCGAATCAATGAGCCGTCCAAGTCTTTGCCTGTTTCAATGTTCGCATTGGGGTTGCTACCAATACGTCTGGCCACAATCAACTTGAAGGTCACCCCCTCTGGGTCTTGCCATGCGGCAGCATGACATCCAACAGCATCACATCAAATTTTTGGAGTGCGATGATTCTCTTGGCAATTAACCCATCAGTTGCATGCGTCACATGCAGCCCTGCTTGCTTTAGCCCTTCTGAAACAAATTCAGCAATTTTGATTTCGTCTTCGACAAGCAATATTTTCATACCAATATTGTGGCTTATTCTGAGAAAGCCAGTTTCAAAGGCTGAAATGCCTGTTGTCGTAGATGGGGTTTCTAGCAAATATGGGGTGGCCTGGCCATTTGCTCCGGTGTTGTGAAGTAATTAGATGATGCGCCCATTCGCTCACGAGCCAGCGCCAACTCATGCTTGGCTACAGTACGCAAATGCACTTCGTCGGGCCCATCCATAATTTGCAAAGCCCTGCCCCAAGTCCAAAAATATGCCAAAGGTGTATCGGGGGACAAACCCATGGCGCCAAATATCTGCATGGCCCTGTCAAGCACACGCACTTGCAGGCGGGCGGCCACTACCTTGATTCCGGCCACTTTTGACTTCAGCAACGCGTTGTCAAACTGGGCTTGATCCAACATCCATGCCACTTGCAAAATAAGCAATCGTGCTTGGTCAATTTCAATTCGCGATAATGCCAGCCACTCTTGTACATTGGCGTAGTTGGATAAATGTTGTCCAAAAGCTGCACGCTCTAAGCATCGCTCCGCCGCCAAAGAAAGTGCTAACTCACATTGGCCCAAGGTGCGCATACAGTGATGCACGCGACCTGGTCCCAAACGCAACTGTCCCATTTTGAAACCCTCACCCCATGCGCCCAATAAATTGTCTTTTGGCACACGCACTTGTTGGAAGACAATTTCACAATGGCCATCGGGAGCGATATGATGCACCACTGGAATATTGCGAACGACCTTGACCCCAGCGGTGTCTATGGGTACCAAAACGATGCTGTGTTGTTGGTGCTTTTCAATTGAGCTTTCAGTCAAAGCACTGCTTTTGTTACGGCACATAACCAACAAGACTTTGCAATGAGGGTGCGCAGCACCAGTGATAAACCATTTGCGACCATTCAAAACCAAGCTGTCTCCTTCATCGCTCAACGTGGTTTGCAAATTGGTGGGGTCAGACGATGCTACATCGGGCTCGGACATGGCAAAAGCAGAACGAAT
>CANNNB010000142.1 GCA_947505995.1 Comamonadaceae bacterium | reverse complement strand
GGGACAACCATGCATGGTATCCAAAACGTGTGTACTCAAACCCATGTTGCATCTTTCCTTGAATTGGTCGACTGAAAGTGTATACACTTTTGGCTTTTGAAGCTATCATCATTCCGCATGGAAACATCTTCAACCAACGCCATTGTCAGCGCTTTGACCAAAGCCATTGTGGAGCATCGGCTAATGCCTGGTTCCAAATTGGCCGAGCAGAAGCTGGCCACGCATTTTGGCGTATCCAGAACCTTGGTCAGGCAAGCGCTGTTTCAGCTTTCTCAAAACAGATTGATCCGCATGGAGCCTGCCCGGGGAGCCTTTGTGGCTGCACCTTCTGCTGCAGAAGCTAAACAAGTCTTTGCAGTACGGCGCATGCTTGAAGTTCAAATGACACGCGAATTTGTTCGCGATATCACTCCCGCCAAAATTCGCGCCTTGAAAGCCCACACCAAACAAGAAAAAGAAGCCGTTGCACAAGAAGATGTGCACGGCCGAACAGAATTGCTTGGCGATTTCCATGTCCGCATTGCTGAACTCATGGGCAACCATGTCTTGGCCCAAAGCTTGGGTGAACTCATTTCACGCTGTGCACTCATCACCCTCATGTACCAATCTCGCCACGCCGCGCAGCACTCGGCCGATGAGCACGAAGCCATTGTGGATGCCATGGCCAAGAAAGACGAAGACTTGGCCGCGAGGCTCATGGAAGAACATTTGAATTTTGTCGAAAACAGCTTGAGCTTCGACAAAAAAATACCCACTCACGACATCTCAATGGCCCTGTCATGAACTCATCTGTCTACGACTCTACTGCCGCCTATCCTCGTGATCTGACAGGTTACGGCCGCAATCCTCCTCACGCGCAATGGCCAGGACAAGCCCGCGTAGCGGTGCAGTTTGTCTTGAACTACGAAGAAGGTGGCGAGAATTCTGTTTTGCATGGCGACGCAGGCTCCGAGCAATTCTTGTCAGAAATGTTCAACCCTGCAGCCTATCCAGACCGGCACATTAGCATGGAGGGCATTTATGAATATGGCTCACGTGCAGGCGTGTGGCGTTTACTGCGCGAATTTGAACAACGCAAACTGCCCCTCACCGTGTTTGGTGTGGCCACCGCACTTCAAAAACATCCCGATGTATTGGCTGCATTTCAAGAATTGGGCTATGACATTGCGTGCCATGGCTTGAAATGGATTCACTATCAAAACATCGATGAGGCCACGGAACGAGAGCACATGGCCGAGGCCATGGCCATCTTGCAAAAGCTCACCGGCGAAAGACCCTTGGGTTGGTACACGGGACGCGACAGTCCGCGCACTCGCCGCTTGGTTGCAGACTTTGGCGGCTTTGAATACGACAGCGACTACTACGGCGACGACCTGCCGTTTTGGATGAAAGTTAAGAAAAGTGACGGTCAAGTAACGCCCCAACTTATCGTGCCCTACACCCTAGATTGCAATGACATGCGCTTTGCGTTGCCCCAAGGTTATTCGCACGCCGATCCATTTTTTCAGTACATGAAAGACAGCTTTGACGCGCTCTACAAAGAAGGCGATCCACAAGGACTCAACCGCCCCAAAATGATGAGCATTGGCATGCACTGCAGGCTGTTAGGACGCCCCGGTCGAATCACTGCCATTCAAAGATTTCTAGACCACATCCAAGCCCATGACCATGTCTGGATCTGCCGCCGCCTTGACATTGCGCGCCATTGGAAAAACACTCATCCCTACAGACCATGACCCTCAGCCTTGAACAACTCAATACAGCTTCGTCGCAAGAAGCCATGCATTTGCTTGATGGCTTGTATGAACACTCGCCATGGATTGCCGAAGGTGCACTGAAGAACCGCCCTTTTGCTTCTTGGGCACACTTGAAACACTGCATGGCGCAGATGCTCAAAGATGCAGGCAGAGACGCTCAAATTGACCTCATCCGCGCCCACCCAGAGCTGGCTGGCAAAGCCATGGTGCGAAAAGAATTGACCGCAGAATCTACCAACGAGCAAAGCAAAGCCGGCCTCACTGAATGCAGCCCTGCTGAATTTGAAAAAATTCAAAATCTCAATGCCGCCTACAAACAAAAATTTGGGTGGCCTTTTATTTTGGCCGTCAGAGGACCGCGCGGGCTAGGCCTCAACAAGCATCAAATCATGGCCACATTTGAAAGACGACTTAGCGGTCACCCAGAATTTGAACTGCAAGAGTGCCTGCGCAACATTCATCGCATTGTTGAAATTCGTTTGAACGACAAAACCAATTGCCACCCACTTCAGGGCCAGCAAGTTTGGGATTGGCAAGAAGACTTGGCGCAATTCAGCGACCCTGGTTTCAAGGAAGCTGGTCAACTCACTGTGACCTACCTCACTGAGGCCCATTTGGCTTGCTCACAAAGCATCCAAAGCAGCATGAAATTGGCAGGCTTTGACGAAGTTTATGTCGATGCAGTGGGCAACGTGGTCGGCCGTTATCACCCCAATGTGCCGGGCGCCAAATACCTCATGACTGGCAGTCATTTCGACACGGTTCGCAATGGTGGCAAATACGATGGGCGCTTGGGTATTTATGTACCTATTGCCTGCGTTCAAAAATTGGCTCAAGCGCAACAACGCTTGCCCATTGGCCTTGAAGTGGTGGCATTTGCAGAAGAAGAAGGTCAGCGCTACAAAGCCACTTTCTTGGGTTCTGGCGCATTGGTGGGCCAATTCAATCCAGAGTGGCTATCGCAAACTGATGCCAATGGCATTTCTATGCGAGAGGCTATGAAAAATGCAGGCTTGAATGAAAACGAAATTCCCAACATCCTACGCAAGCCTGCCGACTATGTGGGCTTCGTTGAAGTGCACATTGAACAAGGCCCTGTGCTGAATGAAATGAACTTGCCCTTGGGCGTCGTCAGTTCTATCAATGGGAGCGTGCGTTATTTGTGCGAAATGGTGGGCATGGCCAGCCATGCAGGCACCACCCCAATGGACCGCAGACGGGATGCAGCTTGCGCAGTGGCCGAGTTGGCCCTCTACATGGAAAAACGCGCCGCTGCAGATGGTGATTCTGTGGCCACCATTGGCCAACTGCAAGTGCCCAATGGTTCCATCAATGTGGTGCCTGGCAAATGCACATTCTCGATGGACATGCGCGCGCCCAAAGACCCTCAACGTGACGCCCTCGAGAAAGACGTTTTGAATGCGCTCGATGAAATTTGCAACCGGCGCGGCCTTGTCTACCACCGTGAAGCAACACTAAGGGCACCAGCAGCACCTAGCGCGCCTGAGTGGCAAGAGCGTTGGGAGAAGGCCTTGAAAGACATGGGCGTGCCCCGTTTTGTGATGCCCAGCGGCGCCGGCCACGACGCCATGAAACTGCATGAAATCATGCCCCAGGCCATGCTCTTTGTACGCGGTGAAAACAGTGGCATTAGCCACAACCCCTTGGAATCTACAACCACGGATGACATGCAACTATGCATCGATGCCTTTGAACATGTCTTGCACCAATTCGCTTGAATTTTAAAAACAATGACCACCCAACAATCGACTTACCAAGAACTTGATCAATGGATCGACGCCCACTTCGATGAGCAAGTTCAGTTTTTGCAAGCCCTGGTGCAAGTGCCTACCGACACTCCACCTGGCAACAATGCACCTCATGCAGAGAAAACCACACAGCTTCTTAAAAACATTGGCTACACGGTTGAACAATTTCCTGTGCCTGAATCAGAGGTCAAAGCTTACGGCCTCACCTCTCTTACCAACCTCATTGTGCGCAGACCATTTGGGGCAGGTGGCAAAACCATCGCTTTGAATGCGCACGGCGATGTTGTTCCACCCGGAGAAGGCTGGACGCATCCACCCTACGGCGCTGAAATTGAAAATGGCCAGATGTTTGGCCGCGCCACGGCAGTCAGCAAATGCGACTTTTCCACCTTCACATTTGCACTGCGGGCGGTCGAAGCACTTCAAGCCAAAAACCATCTGCCTCTCAAAGGCAATGTTGAATTGCATTTCACTTATGACGAAGAGTTTGGCGGTGAAAAAGGACCCGGCTGGTTGCTCGACAAAGGCTTTACGCGCCCCGACCTCATGATTGCTGCAGGCTTTAGCTACCAAGTTGTGACAGCGCACAATGGCTGCTTGCAAATGGAAGTGACTGTTCACGGCAAGATGGCCCATGCTGCCATTCCCGAAACAGGCGTCGATGCGCTTCAAGGAGCGGTTCATATTTTGAACAGCTTGTACGCCCAAAACAAACTCTACAAACAAATTAGCTCGCAAGTTGAAGGCATCAATCACCCCTACTTGAATGTCGGCCGCATAGAAGGTGGCACCAATACCAATGTGGTGCCGGGCACAGTCAGCTTCAAACTAGATCGCCGCATGATTCCGGAAGAAAATCCAGAGCATGTAGAGGCCAACATTCGGCAAGTCATCGCTGAAGCTGTGAACGTCTTTAACCAAGGCCGGGCAACAGATGCATTGGTCAGCATTGAAATCAAACGCCTTTTGATGGCTCACGCCATGAAGCCACTGGCAGGCAATGCGCCTTTGGTGCAAGCCATTCAGAAGCATGGCGGTGAAATTTTTGGCGAGCCCATTCCAGCCATGGGCACACCTCTTTACACAGACGTTCGCTTGTATGTTGAAAAAGGCATTCCTGGCGTCATTTATGGTGCAGGCCCTCGCACGGTTTTAGAATCACACGCCAAAAGATCAGATGAACGACTGAATTTAGAAGACTTGCGAAAAGCGACCAAGGTTATTTCTCGCACCCTTTTGGACCTTCTAAATTGACTTCGAGCCATTTTGAGGCGTGCAAGGGTTTTACCGAAGCCAAATGAGGCTAGAATTGTATACACTTTATAAAACAAAGTGCCTTTTCATGCGCCTCATAATGGCACCGATATTGCTTAGTTCTTTGACACAATTAATTTCACTTTTTTAATCGGAGCCTCTATGAAAAAACGTTTCTTGCTTAAGACAACTGCTGCTTTATTGGCATCATGCACTTTCGGCCTGGCCAGTGCGCAAAACACCCCCATCAAATTCCAGTTGGACTGGCGCTTTGAAGGCCCCTCTGCCTTGTTTCTAACGCCCGTTGCCAAAGGCTATTTCAAAGATGCCAAGTTAGACGTCACAGTTGATGCAGGCAATGGTTCTGGCGCTGCAGTCACCCGCGTTGCTTCTGGCAGTTACGACATTGGTTTTGCCGACTTGGCAGCCCTCATGGAATTCCACGCCAACAACCCTGAAGTGCCCAACAAGCCTGTGGCCATCATGATGGTCTACAACAACACGCCCGCTTCGGTCATGGCGCTCAAAAAATCTGGCATCAAAACACCAGCCGATTTGGCAGGCAAGAAATTAGGCGCACCCGTTTTTGACGCTGGTCGCCGCGCATTCCCTATCTTCCAAAAAGCCAACAACATTGGCAATGTGGCTTGGACAGCCATGGACCCACCTCTGCGTGAAACCATGTTGGTTCGCGGCGACGTAGATGCCATCACAGGCTTCACATTCACCTCTTTGCTCAACATCGAAGCTCGCGGTGTCAAAGCCGATGAAGTGGTCGTCATGCAGTACCCAGACTTTGGCGTGAAGCTGTATGGCAACGCTATCATTGCCTCACCCAAAATCATCAAAGAAAATCCAGCCGCAGTCAAAGCTTTCTTGGCCGCTTTCACCAAAGGCGCCAAGGATGTCATTAACAACCCTACAGCCGTCATTGCCGACGTCAAAGCACGTGACGGCATCATCAATGTTGAACTTGAAACGCGTCGTTTGCAATTGGCCATCGACACCGTCATCAACAGCCCTTCCGCACGTGAAGAAGGTTTTGGACAAATCAAAGGCCCTCGCCTGTCCCTGATGGCTTCCCAAGTCTCTGATGCGTTCAATACCAAAACTCGCGTCAAGGCCGATGACATTTGGAATGGCTCTTTCCTGCCAAGCGCCAAAGACCTCGATATTCTTCCTAAACCTAAAAAGTAATTGCTTGAACGAGGCGACCTGTTTTGACCACTGCAAATTTCGTTGATTTTCAAAATGTTTGGTTGGCTTACAACGACGAGTTGTTAGCGCAAAACCACTATGCAGTTGAAGACATCAACTTGCAAGTCAAGCAGGGCGAGTTCATAGCTATTGTGGGCCCTTCGGGTTGCGGCAAGTCCACCTCCATGAAGCTGACCACGGGGCTCAAACGCCCCAGCAAAGGTCAAATTTTTGTAGACGGCCAACCCGTC
>CANNNB010000141.1 GCA_947505995.1 Comamonadaceae bacterium | reverse complement strand
ATGGTGCCGGTGGTGTTTTTGATGGTGCCGGGTGGCATTGCGCATTGGCGCGAAGCGCGGTGGGCACAACTGGGCCACGATTTGCGATTGCCGGCATTGGCCGCTGTTTTAGCGGGTGCCGCAATTTGGACGCTTACCGAGCGCGGCACTTGGCTAACCGCCATGGGCATGGCCTTGGCCACTTGGGTGGTTGTGGGTTTGCTTATGCAAATTGCCATTCGCATGAAAAAGCCGGGACGCATTCCACCTTCTTTTTGGGGTATGCACTTGGCACACTTGGGCATTGCAGTGATCACGGTGGGCATCACCATGGTGAAAAGTTATGAAGTCGAGCGCGATGTGCGCATGGGCCTGAACGATACCGTGACCATTGAAAACTACAGCTTCGAGTTGGTGGGCGTCTCTGATGTCAATGGCCCTAATTACAAAGCTCTTCGCGGTGATGTCAAGGTCGCCAAAGACGGTAAATACCTTGAAATGTTGTACCCCGAAAAACGCAAATATTTTTCTTCATCCATGCCCATGACCGAGGCTGGTATTGATTCGGGCTTGTTCCGTGATTTGTATGTTTCTTTGGGTGAGCCCATTGATGGTGAACGCCTGCAATGGAGCGTACGGGTGTTTTACAAACCCTTTGTGTCTTGGCTTTGGTATGGTGCCATTTTGATGGTGCTGGGTGGTTTGTTAGCTGTTAGCGATCGACGTTATCGCAAGTCTGCAAGCACTTTAGGCTAATTCAATGCAGCGCAAGTCCCTTCAGCTGTTCACATTGAGAGCATTGTTTTGAAAAAGTTTTTAATTCCGTTAGGACTGTTTTTAGGGCTGCTTATTTTTCTGGCAGTCGGGCTGAACCGAGACCCGCGCGAAATTCCATCGCCTTTGGTCGGTAAGCCGGCACCTGCATTTTCTTTGGATACGCTTGATGCCAATGCGCCCAAGTTTGGACCGCAGGACATGAAGGGTAAGGTATGGATGCTCAATGTATGGGCCACTTGGTGCGTAGCGTGCCGAGAAGAGCACCCCGTGTTGGTTGCTTTTTCTAAAGCCAATCAATTGCCCATAGTCGGTTTGAGCTACAAAGAAGTTCAGCCACAAGATGAGCCTGCTGGTAAGAAATTTGCGCCTGAAGAAAAGCTGCAATTAGCCCGCGATCGAAGCGCACTTTGGCTCAAGCGGCATGGCAATCCTTATGTTTTGTCTGCGTTGGACTTGGATGGTCGTGTGGGCATTGATTACGGTGTCTATGGTGTGCCCGAAACCTATGTCATTGATAAAGAAGGTGTCATTCGTTACAAACGAGTGGGTGTGGTGACGCCAGAGTTGTTGCAATCAACCATCTTGCCTTTGGTACAGAAATTGAACGCCTCCTAAAGGCTTGTGAAAGACACCATGAATTTGCAATCTGTATTTTTAAAGTGGCTGTGTGTGGCCAGTTTGCTTGGGTTGTCTGCTTTGGCGCCTGCTCAAGCCAAAGAGGCTGCTCTCTTGGCCGAAGATCCGGTGCTTGAAAAGCGCTTGATTCACATTTCTGAAGAGTTGCGTTGCATGGTGTGCCAAAACGAATCGCTGGCTTCCTCGCGTGCAGAGCTAGCCAACGACTTGCGCGAAGAGGTTAGAAAACTCATTCGGGAAGATAAAAGCGACTCACAAATCAAAGAGTACTTGGTGACCCGTTATGGTGACTTCGTTTTGTACAAGCCTGAAGTGAAGCCGCTCACGTGGGTTTTGTGGTTCGGTCCTTTTTTGTTGCTAATTTTGGCCGTCATGGGCATGGCGTATTACTTGCGCCAACGGCAGTCTGTGCAAACCAGCCAATCTGTGTTAAGCGATGAAGATCGACGCAAAGTACAAGAAATTTTGAAATCAGGAGATGCGTCATGAATAACAGCATGTTGTTTGTGTTGATCTCGCTAGGCATTGCGCTGTGTGTTGCCGTCGTTTTCTTGTGGGTCTTGCTGCGTGAGAAAAAGCCTGTGACCCAGGCTAGTCAAGCCAAAGCCAATGCCAAGGTTTACCGCGATCAAATTTTAGATTTGGACCGCGAGCATGACAGTGGCCATATCAGTGATCAAGAATGGCAGCAGTCGCGCGATGAGTTAAGCCTTCGCCTGCTGGAGGACACCTCTGCTGTAGACGACCCTGAGGCCAAAGCAGAAAAACCCGCCATATGGACGGCTGTGGTGTTGGCCGTGGCTCTGCCTTTGGGCTCCATGGGTCTTTACATGTGGGTGGGTCAGCCGGAGGCTTTGAATCCTTTGGCATTGAAAACACCAGATCAAGTTGACTCCAAAGATTTGGCCAAAATGGCTCAGACTTTGGCAGAAAAACTGCAAGCCAAGCCCGACAATTTACAAGGCTGGGTCATGTTGGGCCGAACTTATCGCGCCTTAGAAAATTTTGATGCAGCCCTCAAAGCCTTCGACAATGCGCTCAAGTTGTCGGCCGACGATGACTTGAAGTTGGAGCGCATCGAGGTCATTGCCATGCAGCGTCAAGGTCAGTTTGAAGGTGAACCTTGGAACGTCATTCGTGAAATTTTGCAAAAGGACCCGCAGCACTTTGGCGGTTTGCTGACCGCGGGCAGTGCCTCCTATGCCGAAGGTAAGTTTGCAGATGCTTTGAAGTATTGGGAGCAGGCTCGACAACCGCTTGATGCCAGCAATCCTGATTTACCTGGATTGGAAAATGCAATTGCAACTGTGCGTGACAAGTTGGGATTGCCTGCTAAAGCTGTACCTTCTGCGTCTTCAGTACCTGCTTCCAGTGGCTCCAACGCCAACGCACTTTCTTCAGGCCTCAATGTGACTGGTCAAATCAGTTTGTCTGATGCGATGAAGGCCAAGGCCAGTCCCAACGATGCTGTCTTTGTCTATGCCACTCCCGCCAACGGCGATCGCATGCCCTTGGCCATCTTGAAGACCACAGTGTCGCAGTTGCCTTTGAATTTCACACTCGACGATTCATCGGCCATGACGCCTGAGCGCAAGCTTTCAACGGCGGGTGAGGTGCTGGTTAAAGTGCGTGTGTCTAAGTCTGGCAATGCCATGCCGCAATCAGGTGATTTGACGGGTGCTAGTGCAGGCCCTGTCAAAGTGGGTGCCAAAGGCTTGAAAATAGAAATCAAGGATCAGATTCCTTGATGCAAAGCAAGACGCCGCGAGACAGAAAGGCGTAGTCTCAAGTTCCAGTGTTCAACTGGAAACTTGAGACCCACATGCCCATAGAGACCCAACCTCGCGATCCTTTTTCTTCTGGCATTTTTGCGGCGCCACCTCAAGAAATTTCTGTAGACGTTCTGCTCGAAAAATACGCCAAAGATGGCGAGCAGTCCATTGACGCTGTTTACCAGCGCGTGGCCAAGGGCTTGGCCTCGGTTGAAAAACCAGAACTCCGCGCACATTTTGAACAAGTTTTTCTGGCAAACATGCATGCGGGTGCCATTGGCGCAGGGCGCATCATGAGTGCAGCCGGTACCGACATTCAATCCACCTTGATTAACTGCTTTGTACAACCTGTGGGCGACTGCATTCAAGGTATAGATGAGGATGGCCTGCCAGGTATTTACGAGGCGCTCAAACAAGCCGCAGAAACCATGCGGCGAGGCGGCGGTGTGGGCTATGACTTCTCGCACGTGAGGCCGAGAGGGGCTAGGGTGAAAGGCACAGCTTCATTGGCTTCAGGTCCTTGCAGTTATATCAATGTGTTTGATCAGTCATGCTCCACTGTGGAAAGTGCTGGCGCAAGACGGGGTGCACAGATGGGTGTTCTCAGAATTGATCACCCCGACGTGCTTGAATTCATCACGGCCAAAAGAACGCCAGGGCGCTGGAATAACTTCAATGTGTCGGTAGGGGTTAGCGATGAATTCATGAATGCGGTACAACATGATTTACCTTGGCAGTTGATTCACAAAGCTCGGCCTGGTGTGTTGTTGATGGCGCAGGGTGTGACGCAGCGGCACGATGGTCAATGGGTCTACGCAGAAATACCCGCCAGAGAAATCTGGCAGACCGTGATGCAGTCAGCCTACGACTTTGCCGAGCCCGGCATTTTGTTTTTGGACAACATCAACCGCGATAACAATTTGGCTTATTGCGAAACATTGGAGGCCACCAACCCTTGTGGCGAACAACCGCTCCCACCGTATGGCTGTTGCGATTTAGGACCCGTTATTTTGCCTAAGTTTGTACAGCATCCTTTTGGTTTGAATGGCACCGCACCTGCCTTCGATTTAGAGGCCTTTGTACAAGCTGTGTTCACGCAAGTTAGGGTCCTAGACAATGTGCTAGACCTGACGCACTGGCCATTGCCCGAGCAAGCCATGGAAGCTGAAGGCAAACGCCGTATTGGTGTTGGTTTTACAGGATTGGGTGATGCATTGGTGATGCTTAACCTGCCCTACAACAGCGAGGCTGGCCGCCTGTTTGCTGCTGATATTGCACGCGTGATGCGCGACACCGCCTATGCGGCCTCGATTGAGCTGGCACGCGAGCGCGGCAGCTTTCCGTTGCTCAATGTCGATGCGTATCTAAGCGGTACAGGGTTTGCCAGTCGCTTGCCCGATGAAATTCGAGAGGGCATTGCACGCCACGGTTTGCGCAACAGCCATTTGCTGTCTATTGCACCCACAGGCACCGTCAGTTTGGCCTTTGCAGACAATGCATCCAACGGCATCGAGCCAGCGTTCTCATGGAACTACATCCGAAAAAAACGCGAGATTGATGGTGGTACCCGCGAATACATGGTGCAAGATCATGCTTGGCGTGTTTACCGTGAGTTGGGTGGCGATGTCGATCAGTTGCCGCCCGCCTTTGTGACGGCGCTTGAGATGTCGGCACAAGATCACATTGCCATGATGGCAGCAGTTCAGCCCTTCGTTGACACAGCCATTTCTAAAACTGTCAACGTACCTGAAGAATGCCCCTTTGAAGAATTTGCTCATTTGTACATGCAAGCTTGGTCCGCGCATTTAAAAGGCTTGGCCACTTATCGGCCCAACGCTATTTTGGGTTCGGTGTTGCAAGTGAGTGCCACAACTGATGAAACGCAAGCCGCGCTAGGCGCAAATACAGATGCCTCATCTGAAGTAGATCCAAACCGCTGCGTAGTCGATCGACGTCCTCATGGCGAGTTGCCTGCAGTGGCAGAAAAAATCAATTATTGGACCCAAGACGGACTCAAGACCTTGTATCTCATCATTTCATTTTTGCCCGTAGCTGGCATGGTGAAAGGACAAGCGATACAAGTTGAAAGAGCAATTGAATTTTTTATGCCTGTTGGGCAAAACGGAGAATCTCAGCAATGGATTACCTCCAGCATGCGGCTTTTGTCTTTGGCGGCACGCGGAGGATTTTTGGCCCGTGCTTTGCAAGACATGCGAAAAGTGGCTTGGGATCGAGGACCTGTGAGGCTAGGAACAATGCGCAAAGACAGTGGTGTCGAAGTCCCGATGTGGCACGACTCTGAAGTGGCTGCTGTGGCCTACGCCATTGAACAAATTGTAGAGCGTCGTAACAGCGTCTCTGTGCTCAGCTTGTCCAATGTGGCAGGCGGATCTCATGTCACACAGGAAGCTTTGCACCAGCATGGAATTTTGCAAAATGTGATGGCTGGAAAAAAATGCCCAGAATGTGGAGCGCATGCACTGATTAAAAAAGATGGCTGTGAATACTGCACCAGTTGTGGCCATTTGGGCACCTGCGGTTAATTTGAATTCGCAAAGAGCTTGGAAGCTTATGGATTTTTCAACCCAAATAGACACGCAGGTATTGGCAAACAAGCTGCAGGCTTTCATAGAAAAATATGTACTACCCTACAACCCTGCGTGGTATCAGGCTGTGTCCAAGGGCGAATATCCCCCGCCTTTCATTGAGGACCTGAAAGCGTTGGCGAAAGATGAAGGTTTGTGGAACCTCTTCTTGCCTGAATTGAAATCAGATGAGCCTGGCACGCCCTTAAGTCATTCGGCGTATGCACCTTTGGCCGAAATCATGGGTAAATTGCCCTGGGCTGCCGAGGTGTTCAATTGCCAAGCACCCGACTCGGGCAACATGGCTTTGTTGCATCAATTTGGAACCCATGAACAAAAACAAACTTGGTTAAAGCCGCTTTTGAATGGTGAGATTCGTTCTGCTTTTGCCATGTCCGAGCCCGATGTAGCATCGTCTGACCCCACCAATTTGCAAACCACGTTGAGCGATGAAGGAGACAGCTTGGTTTTGAATGGTCGCAAATGGTTTATCACTGGTGCTGCGCACCCTCATTGCAAAGT